>JAFVCC010000116.1 GCA_017479485.1 Bacilli bacterium | reverse complement strand
GTCTCTGGCAGCGATCGCTTCATCTGCCGCTCCCTCGTGGATTCCCTTGGCATCCCGGAAAATCGCGTCATTGGCATGGATGTTGTCCTTAAAGCATCGAACCAAGGCGATGAAGATGGTGTCAATTACACGATGAAACCCGACGAATACCTCATCCGTACCGAAGAACTCATTATCAAGAATCTCAAGACCAACAAAGTTAAGCAAATCGCCCAGGAAATCGGTAAGGTCCCCGTTCTTTCCTTTGGCAATAGCAGCGGCGATAGTGCAATGCACAATTACTGCTTGGGCAACAAAACCTATAAGAGCGATGCCTTCATGCTCGTCGCCGATGACAATGTCCGCGATCACGCCGATTTGGCCGAAGGGGCGAGAAGACAAGCTATTTGGGAAGAGTCCAACTATCACGTCATTTCCATGAAGAATGACTTCAAGACCATCTACGGTGAAGGCGTGACGAAAGTCGATTTCCACTTCTAAAAATCATAAAAATCAAAAAAATCCGTGCAAATCTCGACTCAATTTGCACGGATTTTTATATTTGCAGTGGAATTTAGGCGGCGTCTTTCTTTTCGGACGGCTTAATCAAACCAAGATTAACGTGGCAATAACCGCCTGGATTCTTGTCGAGATAGTCCTGATGATAGTCTTCTGCGGGAAAGAAGTTGCGCATCATTTCAATCTCGATTTTCCATCCGGGTTCGAGGACGGAAGCGAAATAGGCTTGAGTATCCACGCCATCGAGTAGGTCGGTGTAATAGACGCCGCTGCGATATTGATGGCCGATATCGTGACCTTGCTGATCCACGGAGTAGGGGTCGACAAAGCGGAGGAAGTGCTCGAGCAGTTCCGTTAAGGAGATGACGTCCGGGTCATAATCGACCTTCACGGTTTCGGCGTGATCGGCTTTACCCGATTTCAAATCTTCGTAATGAGGGAACGCGGTGGTCCCATTCGCGTAACCTACTCGCGTCGAGTGGACGCCCTTTAATTGTTTGAAGTATGCCTGGACGCCCCAGAAGCATCCGCCGGCGAGATAAATTGTTTTTTCCATGGCCCATATCTTATCGTCTTTTGTTTCATACGTGTTTCTTTTTGCTTAGCAAAATCATAAAATGTCCCACATGGCGAAACGCAAAAGTAAGAAAATCGATATTACTCTAGCCGAAAGCATCTCCACCGTTTACGGGGAAGGGGCTTGGACCATCCGTGGAGTAAGACGGCACAAAATTCCGCCAATTCGCGTCAGCGATGGCCCTTCTGGGCTGCGCAAAACCAAGGGCAACACCCTTTCTTTGACCGACTGCGTGGAAGCGGTGGCCTATCCTTGCCCCGCCCTTATCGCCTCGAGCTATGACCGCGATTTGATGTACCGCTACGGCCGCATGCTGGCCCGCGAATGCAAAGCCAATGAAGTGAACGCGATCCTCGGCCCGGCCATCAACATCAAGCGTAATCCGCTTTGTGGCAGAAACTTCGAGTATTACTCCGAAGATCCTTACCTATCCGGCATGCTCGCCGCCTCGTTCGTCAAAGGCACCCAAAGCTATGGCGTGGCCTCATGCTTAAAACATTTCGCCTGCAATTCGCAGGAGAGCTATCGCATGGTCAACGATTCGATCGTGGATCTTCGTGCCCTCCACGAGATTTACCTCCGCGCCTTTGAACTTGCGATAGAAGAGTCGAAACCCTGGATGATTATGGCCTCGTACAACAAAATTAACGGGGTTTACGCTTGCGAAAACCGTTATTTGCTGAAAGATGTCCTCCGTAACCAATGGAAGTTCGATGGCCTCGTCATCTCGGACTGGGGCGCAGTCAATGACGTCGTCGCGAGCCACGAGAATGGGCTCGATGTCGAAATGCCTTGCTTCGGCAATCGCTTTGCCACGCTCAATTACTACGCCCGAGTCCGCAAGGGATACGCCGCCTCGATCCGCGAATCGGCGATGCGCGTGATTCGTCTAAGCGAACGTACCCATGACGAGCGTATTAAAGTTCCTGAGTTCAATTTCGCCGAAGGCCATGCCTTAGCGGTCGAAATTGCAGAAAAGTCCTCCGTTTTGGTCAAAAACAACGGCATTTTGCCTTTACGAAATTTAGCAAGGTGCGCCATCATCGGCGAAATCGCGGAAAAACCGCGCGTTGGCGGCGGCGGTTCAAGCCACGTCAACGCCCATCAAGTGGAATCCTTCCTTGACTATTGCAACCGCACATTAGGCGCGGGTAAAGTCCGCTACGCCCCAGGATATAGCCTCACTGGTACTGGGGATTCCGTCAGTCTGTCTATCGATGCCCTCGACCTCGCTTCGAGTAATGATATCGTCATTTATTTCATGGGCACCTCGCCGCAAGACGAAAGCGAGGGGTTCGACCGTAAGAGCTTACGCCTCCCCGATGATCAGATCGACCTATTTAACCGTATGGTCGAACTCAATCCCAACGTTATCGTGATCCTCAATACCGGCGCTCCAGTGGAAGCGGCCTTTATGGAGAAGGCGGCTGCTGGCTTCATTCAATATTTCCCCGGCGAAGGCGGTGGCGAGGCGCTATATAACCTCCTCCTTGGCATCGCTAATCCAAGCGGCCACCTAACGGAGACCTGGCCCTTCCGTAACTACGAAGTGCCTTCCTTTGGCTTTTATCCTGGCGGTCAGACCGCTTCGCTATACCGCGAGTCGATTTACGTTGGCTACCGTTACTATTTAAGCGCGAACGAAGAGATGCGCTTCCCCTTCGGATATGGTTTAAGTTATTCCAATTTCTCCTATGGGAAAATGACTCTTTCTTCCAAGACAGTCGGCCCTGAAGACAAAGTGACGGTTTCGGTTACGGTCTCCAATAAGTCCAAGCGTGCCGGCGATGCCTTAGTCCAAATTTATATCGAACCACCCGAGATCCGCGCGGTTTATAAAGCCAAACGCACCCTTCAGGGCTTTGCCAAAGTCCATTTGGAAGGCTCGGAAAAGAAAGAGGTGACCATCGACCTCGATCGCCGCGCTTTCGAGCATTTCGACGTCGACAGCGGCAGTTTCCAAATCGAGGGCGGTACCTACATGATCCAACTGGGGACCAGCTGCACGGACATCGTTCAGGAAGTGCCTATTGAAGTTCGTAGCGAAGCGAAGTTTGTCTCTCAGGTAGAAACCTTATCCATCTACTATCATCCGCCGAAGGACGGCTTCTGGCAGTTCGACGACGCCTTTGAGAGACTCCTTGGTCACATCGTGCCGATTCCGCGAGACCCTCGTTCCAAGCCGTATACCCTCAATAGCACGATCGAAAACATCCAAGACACTTTCATCGGCAAGAAACTCATCGCAAAGGCACAGGATAAGCTTGCTGATGATCCTTCGCGTGAAATGATGATGCGGTCGATGATGGATATGCCCATCCGTGGCATCATGCTTTCGGGCATGAAGGAGAAGTATGCCCATATCATCGCAGACCTCGCGAATGGGCGTCCTCTTGCGGCGTTATTGCATTGGATTATTGGTAATAACTAAATGGTCACCCGTTTGCTTTTAAGCGCATTACGTAAAGCGATGGACTATCGCTTTGATGGTCAACCGCAGCTTTATTATCTCGATGAGACGGATTTTGGGCTCAATGCGGAGCCGTTCTCCTTCCGTTCGGGAAAGTGGTTGCTCCGCGGCAAGAAATATTCCCAGGCAGGGCAAAAACCTTCCATGCTTTGCGTTTTCTTCCATGGCGCAGGCGCGGGACATAGCGCGTATATGCTCGAAATTGCCGCGTTAGTGAAGCAGGGCTATCTCGTCTACGCTTATGACAATACCGGTTGCATGACTTCCGAGGGACGCTCCGTCGGTAGTCTTGCGCAGTCTTTGGTGGATCAAGAAGCCTTCTTCGCCTACTTGGAAACCCAGCCCGAAAAAGACTTGCCACGAGTCGCGGTGGGGCATAGCTGGGGCGGCTTTACTGCCTTAGGTGCATTAAAAAAGGCATACCATGTATCAAAAATCGTGTCGATTTCCGGTTTCTTCTGCGTCGCGGACGAAGTCGTTCGTCTCGCCCCGAAGTTTAAGAAATTTGAGGGCGCCATTCGCAAAGCCATGGATAAAGGCTATGGGAAATATGGGTCCGGTTCCTTACTTGATGAAATCGAATCCTCAGACGCTGAGATTCTCTATATTCAAGGCGAGGCGGACAACCTCATCACCAAAGACACCCATTATGATGTTCTTATGAAACGGTTCGGCAATCACCCGAGGGTCCATACGATGCTCGTCGAGGGCGCGATGCATAATCCTTACTGGACATTAGAGTCCCAAAAGTATTCCGTGACGATTACCAAGAAGTGGCGCATCATGCAACGCGACTATAATAATCATGCCGTGATCGACTATGGCTTGCTCTACTGCGACGAGCCCAAGGTCATGAACGCAATCTTCGACTTCCTCCGTGCATGAGTTTCATCGACATTTAAACCAACTTAG
>JAFVCC010000020.1 GCA_017479485.1 Bacilli bacterium | reverse complement strand
CAATGTCGCCCGGCTCAAGTTTCGCGGTGATCTGTATGTCGTAAGTCTTGTTAAGATAGAAATCGTCTTTTAGCGACGGCTTGACCAATTTGGCTGCGATGCCTTCCTTGACGGAGTTGACCCAAGGGGCGCCTTCAAGGCCATCTTTGGTTGCTCCTTCTTTGAGTTGATAGAAAAGGTAGTCGCCCTTAGGTGCAGCGGAGCTACTTGATGAAGCGGCGGGGCTGCTGGACGAGGCCGGAGCGTCGCTGGATGCAGTTGGAGTGCCGCTAGAAGTAGCGGGGGCGACACTAGATGCCGCGGCAGGGGAAGAGGACGTATTCGCGCAGGAGAGCATTAACGGAATAAGGCATAAGAGCAAAGCTTTGCGGTTGTTCATGGCAAACCTCCAATGGTTTTCCATATTTTAAACGACGTGTGTCACAAAGCTGCCATTAGATGTAACTCGTCATGAGTTATGTTTCCCTAACGATGCTGCACGAAAACAAAAAAACACTGCAAAACCCATTTTTAATCGCGGATTTGCAAGAATTTTAAGATATTTGAAAACGAGACGGTAAAAATACTTGGTATATCCGCGCGCCCGATAAGTGGTATATTTGCACCCATGTGGACCTTCTTTATTGCCCTTGCGGCACTTATCGGCGGGTATCTCGTGTATTCCCGCGTTACCGAAAAAGTGTTTGGTGCTGATTCAACCCGCCAGACACCAGCCATTGCTTGTCCGGATGGCGTAGACATCACGCCGATGCGCAAATGGAAGTCTTTTTTGATTGAACTTTTGAACATTGCGGGCACCGGACCCATCTTTGGCGCTATCAGTGGCGCCCTCTTCGGCCCTATCGTTTTCCTTTGGATCGTCTTCGGCTGCATCTTAGGCGGCGCGGTCCATGACTATTTCTCGGGCATGATTTCTAGCCGCAACAAAGGAGCCTCTATTGTTTCCTTATCCCGCCGCTATGTGGGCAAGGTGATGGAAGTGTTGGTTCGCATTTTCTCCATCGTCCTTTTATTGCTGGTTACCGCGGTATTTGTTGTCTCTCCGTCCAAATTGCTTGAAGTTTTGACGGGAGGAAATGTGACCGCCTGGATTTGGATGGTGATCATTCTAGCCTATTACTTACTAAGCACCATCGTTCCGATCGATAAAGTTATCGGCAAGCTTTACCCGATCTTTGGCGTCATCTTAATTGCCATGGCCCTTGCCGTCATCGGCGGCATTCTTTTCCAGCAAGGGCAATATCCTATGCTGGAACTTATTGGCCACGTCAAAGACTTTTCCGCCGCTAACGGCGATCTCCCATGGTGGCCCTTTATGCTTACGACGGTCGCTTGCGGCGCGGTAAGCGGCTTCCATGCCACGCAATCGCCGATGATTGCCAAATGCATCAAGAACGAGAAAGAAGGTCGCCAAGTCTTCTATGGCGCGATGGTTGCCGAAGGCGTCATCGCCTTAATCTGGGCCGCTGCGGCGATGGCGTTCTACCACGTCGACACAGCGGAAGGCTGGAAAGCACTTCACGATGTTGGAGGCAATTCTAGTTCCGTTTACGAAATCTCGAAGACACTCCTTGGGCCAGTGGGTACCGTCCTCGCGGTCGTTGGTGTCGTCATTTGCCCCATCACCAGTGGCGATACCGCCTTGCGTAGCTGCCGTCTTATCGTGGGAGAGTGGCTTCATATCGACCAAACCAAGATTCGTAAACGCGTCCTTTTGACCTTGCCGCTATTTGGCATCGTTGTGCTCATCAGCTTATGGAACTTCCTGGAGAGCGAGAACTTCAATTTGCTCTGGCGGTGGTTTGCGTGGAGCAACCAAACCCTTGCCGCGGTATCGCTATGGGTGTCGACAATCTACTTACTAAAGACGAGCGACAACAAATTGAAATCACTCTTTACCGGAATACCCGCCGCGATTATGACCGCCGTTGTCATCACCTATATCTTCGGCGAACCGAAAATTGCTCTCGGCCGATTTGTTCCGATGTGGGAAGCCTATTTAATCGGCGGCGTCATCGGCGGAGCTATCTTTGCCGTCTACGTGTATTTCATGATCCGTGGCATGTTGAAACCCAACTATGTGGATGATGTGAAAACGTCGGAAGACCACGAATAAAAAACTCTGCAATTCTTTGATGAGTTAAAAAATCGACGCGGAATTGCGCCGATTTTTTGAATAAAGCCCTTTTTGCAAGGATTACGCTATTAACGAATTAGGTATTATGGAGTATTCGATGCAAATAGAGGCGATTTGCAGGGTATGCTCGCTTTGGTTGGCAATCGTTACGCTTTGAGCGTTGACCCCATATTCATAGCCCATGCACATGAATAACGGATCGTTTTCCGTGAGGGACGAGTCGTAGGGCAAAGCGGTCCCATCAACGGTGCTGCCGTTAACGATGACGGTGGGTACGCCGCGCTCGGTATAGGTCGTGGAGGGGACGTAATAAACCGTGATCTTCTTGATGAGATAACGGCAGTCTTCCTGTGGCTTCATGGAGATGAGCGCGCTTGAACCGTTATGGTTTGTTGCCGAATCAAGGAGCAACAAATAGTTGGGAGATTGCCACTCGGTTTGCACGTTTTCGGTCGCATCGTTCTTTTTCAACGTAAGGCTGAGATGGTTTTCATCTAATCCAAAGTCTTCGGTGACGTCGACCTCGCTGACATCATATGCTTTGGTGGCGCTGATGTTGGTGGAGGCCTTGAACTCGGTAATCGTGTCATCGACGCGGGTCAGGCGGATGGTACCGCCATATTTGTCGCTGCCATTATGGAAGATGGAAGTGACTTCAAACTCCCAGCCGAGCTTCTTGCCCGAGTTAAGGATGCCATCACCATTTACCGTTTGAGAGGCAAAGCGTTCCATCGAGAAGGAGTCACCAGCATGGAAGAGGCCACTCGGATTGAGCGTTGATTTGGCTTGGTAATCTTCGGCCTCATCGTTACGGATATATTGGAGGAAGTGGAAGCGGTTGTCGCCGAGATTATGGTTATCTGCGAGATAAGTTAAGCCGATCCTAGAAATGTCATAGACGCGCTTGCCATTGTTGGCATATTGCATGGCTGCATCAGCGTGCCAGAGGCGGATGCCGTTGCCCGTCGCGTCAAATTTACCGCCTTTTTCCGCGTGGTATTGGTTGAGACCAGTGGGGGAGAAGAGCTCAAGGAGCATATACTCGTCAAAGGGCGAATTGAGGGCGTTCCAGTCATTCGAGAGCAAAATTGGCGCGTGCCCAGACTGGAAATCGTCGATATAGACGTCGACGGTTTGCCCCTTTTCATAATCCTGCGCGGAGAAGACGATTGGGTCGGCCCAGGAATAGAGCATGGTTTGAAGTGGGTCATGGGAGCCGACGTTATTATCTTGCATCGAGAAGAATCCCGCGGGCTCATAGCCTTCCTCGGTTTGATGGGCGTAGTTATGTCCGGCTTCGGTATAGAGGTCTTTCGCGCCGAACATATGGCCGACTTCGTGGATGATCGTGGTGGAGCCATTGGCATAGGCACGCGGGTTCACTTTGGATAAGTCCGCTGCAGTACGCTGCGCTTCAGTTCCGACTCCATCGAACCCATACATTCCGCCTACGGGGCAGAGAGAATAGGAATTTAGGTGTTCGTTCGCTCCGACGCCGGAGTTGTTAAACCGATGGCAGAAAGCGACGGAGTTGTTGGATTGCTTGCTCTGACCATAGAAGTTCGCGGCGTACATCATGATGAGGCCGTCGACTTTTCCGTCGTTAGAACGGTCGTAGTTCTTTTTGTCGTCATCAGTGTGGTTGGAGAAATAATCAATGGTCGCCCGCGTAGCTAAACCAGTGGCCGTAGAGGTGATTTGGTCGTTATAAAGGGTCGAGTCATAATCGTCCTCATACCACGGCGCGATGGTCGCGGAGATGCTTACTTTTCCTCCCGATTCCTTTTCATAGAACGTCTTCAATGATTCAAAACCATCGCGGTTCTCGCCAAGGACCATCTCTTCAATATCGGCGCGAATCTCGTCTTTGCTGGAGGCGGAGAAGAAGGTGTCGGAGTTCTTGAACCAAACGGGGATGACGAGGAGCTTCACTTCACCAGAGAGCGCAAGCGTGCTCATTCCCGTGCCGTAGTTGGCCCAGGCGTTATGGAAATCAAAGCCGACCTTTGTGGCATCATAAGCTTTGCCAGATACTTCCTTTGGCTGATACGTCGCCTCTTTGGTGACTCCATTGAAGGTATAGGAGAAGCGGGCTAAGCCATCTTGGTCAAGCGTAACGTCGACCTCATCGACGCTCAGCTTGCGGGTGCTCTTATCGGCGTAGGTCGCGATGACGTCACCGTTATATCGCACCTCGTTGTTATAGAGATAAACTTCGTTTCCTTCGAGCTCAATCTTTTGTAGCGTAGTGTCCTTAAAGACCTCGACATAGAAGGAGAAAGAATAGTTATAAGAATCGCCTTTTGCATCCGTTTGGGTGAGATTTGCAGAGATTTTTGTTTTTCCTAAGGCCAAACCTTTAATGGTAACGAAGTAAGTGCTGACGTTTAACGAGGCGATGGCTGAGTCCTCGATCTCAAACATGTCGAGGGTGCGCGTCGAATTGTAGTAGCCAACAATACCGATGGAAGAATTCGGCGCGATGACCACGGTTTGGTTTTCTTTGATAGCCTCCCCGTCGGTAGTCTCGACGCGGATTTCGCCACGTCCGACCTGTGTGGTCTCGGCTTGGAGGTAGATTTTGGCAATGGAGTCATTGTTCTCGTCCAAGGCTTCCATGTTGAAGAAACCGCCAAACTTGTATTTCAAGCGGATAAAGAGTTCGTTCCCTTCTTCTTTGAATGCGATGTTCTCGGAGTCGGAATAGACGAAATGGTAGTCGCCTTGATAGGAGCTTAGCGTGGGCTTAGGGAAGGCGTACCAATTGGTTTCATAGGGGACGGCGATGTGATATTTGACGGTTGCATATTGATGCGGCTCCACGTCGACGCGACCAAATTCCCCAACGGGGATCGTGATGCTTGGTCCGGCATCTTCGCTGGAACTAGGGATAGGATCGATGCTGCTGGACTTGCTGGAATCCGAACTCTTTGGCGAACTTTCCGCTGATTTTTCACTGGAAGATTGCTGCTGGGCCGAAGAGTCGCTTGTTGCCGCGCGACTTGATGGTTGAGGCACCAAGCCACAACCGGCGAGAACGAGCCCACAAGATAAAGCGAGAAGTAAGGTTGCCTTGCGTTTCATGTTCCTTCCTCCAAAATCTATGGATACATTATGCCATGCCCGCGCTCGCTTGGGTTAAAAGGGGAAAATCTTCGAACAGCAAATCGCAATATTGATATGACCGATCGGCGAACAAAATCCGTTTAAAGTTCACCTAAGGTGTGTTGAGTAATTTGGATTTCGATATCATTTACCCGAATTCAAAACGGCATTGAAGCTCGTTTGCTAGGAGGCCCCATCATGGAAAAAACCGAAGAGTTCTTAAATATTGAAGAAGAGTTTTTCGACGTCGATCACAAAAACCAATGCACCCATGTCCAGTTGGAATTCCATCGTCCAGCAGACATCTTTGACCAAGCGGCCATAACGAAGATACCGGTGCTTAACGACGACTTCATGGAATGGGTAGTCGCCGCCTATGAGCACGCGCCTCGGAAATACAAAATCGACTTGGAAGTTTCCTTTGAGGACATGGATGGCTATAGCGAGGAGAAGATGAACGACATTTTTCGGAAAAACGTGGTGCTCACGGGTAAACGCTCCATCCGTAAAGCGGGAGTTAAAAACCGAATCGCCCTAGGCCTTGTAGGCGTAGGCGTGGTGCTTCTAGTCAGCATGATTTTCCTGCTTGGTTTTTGGAAAGATGGCGGAATTGCAAAGGAAATCGTCAGTTATATCTTCGACATCGCGACCACGGTTACCTTGTGGGAAGCATTAACGATTCTTTTGGTCGAGAACAAAGAACGGCGCGATTTACACCGCGATCTTGCGCGCCGCTTTGCTTCGGTTCGATTCCACCAGAAAGTGAGCGGCTAACCCCATTCCAATATTTTGGTTACGCAGGGAGTTGCGCTTTAAATCCCGGGAATGTTTTGCTGTTTATAAGGGCACCCTCTTCGATGGTGACTTTTTTCGCCTCTATGGCATCATAAAAGACACATGAACCAAAACAAAGGAGACGCCTCTATGGTCGAAACTTTAAAGAAGCGGTTTTTCGCTCACGTGTCCCGTCACCCAAACATTGAATGGGAGGACGTTGAAACGCGAATCAAAGGTGATTCTACGCTACTTAGGGCTCTAACCAGTATGGAAGAGTCCGGCGGAGAACCTGACGTCCTCTTGCTTGATGATGGGGCGCTGATTCTATGCGATTTTGCGAAAGAGACGCCTTTGCTGCGCCGCGGTCTTTGCTACGATGAGGCGGCGTTAAAAAGCAGAACAAAGAACCCGCCTAAGGGCGACGCTTGCTCACAAGCAAAAGGGATGGGCGTCTCACTCATCGACGAAGCCATCTATCGCAAAATGCAGTCCATCGAGGAAATCGATTTGAAAACCTCTTCTTGGATTGCCACGCCGAAAGAGGTTCGTGAAAAAGGCGGGGCGCTTTTTATGGAGCACCGCTATGGCAGAACGTTTGTTTTCCATAATGGCGCGGATTCTTATTATTCGGTTCGTGGATGGCGAGGATATATTGTCCTGAAGTAATCCTCGATTCGGTGCTACTCTTATCTCGTGATTAACGAACGATTTTCTCTTCTTAATAAAGTGGTAGAAGCATTTATCATGGACCCAAATGCAAGGACCGTTTTTCTACTTTGTTACGAGGCGGAAGAAGGACAAAAGGTGTTTTCATTGGTCTCACGTGACTTTACGGAGCCTTTTAACCTCATCGTTATTTCTTCCATCGACTGGAACAAGGAGTTATCCCCTTATCCAATGAACCCAATCTTCCCTGACGATCCAGGGTATTCTGGAGACGGCCCTGCATTTCTATCCTTGCTTGAAGGAGAGCTCATCCCCGCGATCAAGGAGAAATACGGCCTAAATTCCCGTAGCTATGCAATCGCGGGCTATTCCCTTGCGGGTCTATTTGCCCTTTACGCTGGAACGAAAAGCACCTCTTTTGACGCGGTGATTTCCGCCTCGGGTTCCCTGTGGTTTGAAGGGTTTGTGGATTATTTAAAACGCGAGGGTTTATCGCCAAACGTCCGATATGTGGATTTATCCTTGGGCAATAAAGAGTCCAACAGCAAAAATGTGGTGTTAAAGATCGTTGAAGCAAAGACTAGAGAGCTCTACGAACATCTTAAGTATCTCGGCATCCAGGTGTCCTTGCACATGGAAGAAGGCGGTCATTTTAAAGACGTCGAGCAACGGCAGGCTAAAGCAATCCTCCGATACCTGAAACAAATGTAGCTTCCTTTCGCCTTGTGCGAATACATGTATGCCCGTATTATTAAGGGTGCAAATAAATAGGGGGCATTTATGGCATCTTATGATGTTAAGTGGCAGAACGATCTGTCGATTTACGTTGACTCATTTTCCTCATTCATTCTTGAAGGCAGCATCCACGACCTTTTTCCCTCACCTTTAGGCGAAGGGTATCAGTATGATTCGCTGGAAATGACGCTCGCGCGGCTATATAGCGATCGTTTCTGCGTCGTGTTCTATGACAACAACAAAAAGGCGGGTGCAGTAGTGGAAACTGCCTCGTCCCAAGACGAAGATCTCGGTGGTGCGCCAGCGCCAAACGAAAGCCAAAACCGCAACGAATTTAATTCTTTTACTTTCTTCGAGGCGCAGGTGCGCGATGCGAATGGGAACATGATTCCCAACCCGAACATCGAATTGTTCCGTAAATACTACCGCGGCGACTATGCATCCGAAGTCCGCGACACCGCGAGCTCCAACCAACAGGGCGGTTTCGCTTTAGACGTGCGACGCATCCGCGACGCGATGAAGGACTATGGCGACAACGTCCGCCGCGAAGAAGTCCGTGACGAAGCCACGGGACGAATCCGTGTGGAATACCATCCCTCTAGCCCAGAATATCAAAACACGAAGCCATTCCTCTTCATTCTTCCTGGGGTTTCACGCTATATGACGCGCCCTGGCGATCCGGATTCGAGCGAAAACGTGCCATTAACCATCCTCTATGGCGCGACCCAGCTTAACGATACCCCCTGCAAACTCATGCTTTTCGTGGACAAAATCAACGACCTCCCCACCTGGTTTGAGGCCGAGGATTCGAACCCGAGCATCAAGAAGATTTACCTTGCCCCGCTCGACATCGCTTTCCGTAAAGCCTACTTCCATAATGAGCTCGAAAGCGTCTTCGGCGCGATTCCCGCAGACCAAGAGAAGAAGATGCTCGACCGTTTCACCGCCTTCACCCAGGGCTATTCGCTCCGTCGCTTGCAGCAACTGCGTAGCTTCATCATCACCAGCGAAGACGATGCCGACCGCAATCTCCGCAATATCGACAAGGTGGTTTTGAAGTTCGAGTCGGGCCGCAGCAAAGATCCGTGGAGAAGCTTCGATATGTACGACAAGATCGAACGTCTCCCTTCGACTTTAAGCGCAGCGATCCAGGGCCAAGACCATATCATTCAGGCCATCCAGCTTTCCATTAAAGCCGCGGTCACCGGTACCTCGACCATCAGTAAGAGCGACCGCCGTCCGCGCGCCGTCTTCTTCCTCGCTGGGCCTACTGGCACTGGTAAAACGGAAATGACCAAGCGCCTCACCGAGGAAATTTTCGGCAACCCAGACGCCATGGTCGTCTTCGATATGTCCGAATTCAAAGAAGCCCATACGGCTTCGCGTCTATTTGGCGCCCCTCCAGGATACATCGGCTATGAGGCGGGTGGCGAACTTACCCGCGCCGTGAAGAACAATCCCTTCACCGTGATCCTCTTCGACGAAATCGAAAAAGCGGACTCCTCCATCTGGGATAAATTCCTGCAGATCCTCGGCGAAGGACGTTTGACCGACGGCAAAGGCGAAACCGTTTATTTCACAAAGTCCATCATCGTTTTCACTTCCAACCTCGGTGTGACCAGCGAACTAAAAGACGCGAGCGCTGCCGCGAAAAACGCGGCCAAAGTAAAGCTGGCACAAGATGAAGCGGAAATCGTCGCACGCTTAGAAGCGGCCACCGCGGACAAGAAGGAAGAAATCTTTGAAGCGCTGCGGCGTCTTGAAGGCGACCGCGCGAGCGCCGAAGGCCTCAATATGAGCTTCCCCAATCACGCCCTATTCCGCGACTACTATCAGCACTTTGGCTTCGAGAGCCCGATGGCCTTCTTCAACGATTTTGCCGAAAAGACCATCAAGGAACGCATCGTCAATTACTTCGAGGGCATCAGCCGTCGCGAAGTTCTCGGCCGTATCGGCGAGCATAACATCCTCACGTACCACTTCATCAGCCCCGACGTGGCCAAGATGATCGCGAAAGGAACCATCAAGAAGGCCGTTGCTTATTATGAGCAAGACCACGACTTCCATATTCATCTCGACACTAGCGATGCCGCGGCGGAGAAGTTCATCCTCGACTCGGTCACTGAGAGCTCTGTTCTTGATCTTGGCGGACGTGGCGTCGTCACCCGCGTTACCGAGCTTCTCTCCTCGGCCATCCAAGACTTTGTCTACCGTTATGGCATGGAGCATGGCAAGGAAGGCGAAGAGCTCGTCTTTGATTCCGTCCCTGCTGCTTTACGTTACCATCCCGATTACGGCTTATACGTTGAATAGCACCCTGTATGGATATCTCCCGCGACAAGGAAATCTATGTCTTTGCTCGCCTTCTTGACTCGGTTTCAAGCAAAGACGAAGGCGCCGTGACGTTACTTGAGCATTGGCGTCTTACTGGCAAGCTAAAGTTGGCGATGCTGCTGCTTTTTGGCGACGATTCATCGACGCTTCGCCTGCCGAGTAAGTTTGCTTCTCGCGGGGCGCTTCCCTATTGGGTTGCCTTAGAAAACTTACTCGAATCCTTTGCGGGAAAGTTTGACTATGCTTTGCGGACCATCGAAAGCCTTTCCTCGGAAGAAAAGGCGGTTCCTGCCAGCGAAGATGTCGCAAACGTCAGTGCGTTACTGACGCACCTTGCCTCCTTCTGCGCCATCGATACGCAGAAGGAGCCGTCATTAGAACGTATCTATGAAGCGGTTGCGAACGCGCTCTCCATGTGCGTTAAGCTCCTTCCTAAGGTGCAGAACCTTCGCCCCGCTTTAGTGGACACGAACATCCAAAGCTTCGAGCAGCTTCTCGAATACAAAGAGTCAATTCATCTCAAAAAGAAGCCCGGAAACGGGAAACCTTATTTTGTGGAGAAGAAATGATATGGCGACCAAGGTGAACGTATACAAAAAAGACCTCGGCCACCACGTGAGCGACATTTTTGTCGATATCGTTACCGAGACTACATCAGAAATTTCCTACCAACAGGTCGCCGTCACCGGCTTGCCCGAGGAGAAGCGCGCCATTTTACATGAAGCCTTCCCCGTCAATCATCCCATTTGGAAAACGCTATTTCCAAACAAGGATACGATCCAGCAAGCCGATTGCGACTTTGTTATCGCCACCGGGCGTAACCATCCTTCAGATCGCACGTCGAAACTCCGTAGCTTGATTGATGCCTTTAATGAAGGCGGGGCCAAAACGGAACATAAACTCTACCGCTATGACGAGGATCTCGACCGCCTTTTTCCCGTGCGCGAAGAAAGCCGGGTCGCGAAGTTTCTTCATGATTTGGAGAGCAAGAAAGATCAACTTGAGTTCCTTGGAGAGAGCAAGGAGGCGTTAAAACCTGCCGCAATTCTTGCCTTCGTAAATGAATGCCTTGCTACAGCGAAGGGCACATACGTCGTCGTATATTGCCCCAACTGCAAAGAATATAAGACGCTTCTAATGAAGAACCGCTTGGCCAAGTGCCCAGTATGCCACCAATCCTTCATCGAAGGGCAAATCCCTGGCGGCATCAAATTTAGCGGCGCCAGTTATTTCGATGCGAGCAAGAAAGCGGCGGAATGTAACCGCAACGCAGCAAAAGAGATAGAACCCACGCCTAGCGACACCTTCTATTTCCAAAAGCAAAACTATTCCGTGCGTCGCTTCCATGAGCTCTTTGATGCTCTCTACATCAACTTAAGCACCGGCAAAGACGTCGTCTTCACCATCGACGAATATGGAAACCTTGCCTTCGACCCTACGTTCCTTTCCTATGTGCGACAAATCTCCGAACCGGGATTCGAATTTCCAGAAAGCGAAGTGAATTACGACATCAATAGCAACGATTTCGATAAAACCGATGCGATGTACGACCTCTTTGTGGATAAGGGACTACTAACCAAACAAATTGCAAAGGTTTATAAAGGCAAAATCCGGACTGAGTACCACGGCAGAATTTTTGAGATCGCTTCGCTTCATGAATACCTCGTCCATTTCCGTCAGGCGGTGATGAACGATAACCAGGAACTCATCCGCTTTTATTTGTCCTTAGTGAAGGAACCTTATGTTTCTTCCTTCTTCCAAAGCCGCGTGAATTCCTATTCTAAATACACCGACATCGCGAGAATCTTCTATGAAGAGCTTCATGAATTCCTCTACATCCAGTCCACCAGCGATTCCTTGCGCGTGCTTTATGCTCCGAGCTTTGACGCAATGCTCGAGAAAGCGTTGGACCCCAAATGTGTCGACGATGTATTTAACTTCTATTCCGACATCGTCGTTGGCAACGAAGACCTTTTCCCCAACATTCCTTCTTATCCCGGCATGGGATCTAGCGACCCATATTACTTCTTGATGGTCTTGCGTAGCGAGTACCTCAAGGACGGTTCTTTCATCTATGAACACTTCGTGACGGAAGAAAGCCGTGCGAAGCAAGACGCCATCCGTTTACTCACCCTCCGTTATCGCGTTCAGGCTAAAATCGCAGAAGAAACCCCCGAATTGCAGAGTTTTTGGAAATTTATCCGCGCCGCAAAGCGGGCAAAGGATAGCGCATCTGGGGTGAATCCTGCCTGGATTGAGCCGTTTTTGAAGCTGGACTTCGAGGATGATCACGATGGCTTTGATACTTATTTGCGCATCCATAACGAATGGGACATCAATCAGGCTCCGGTGGTCATCGGCGGCGTGGAGCGCACCTTCCTCGAACATTTCAAAGCGGCAGTGCGAAGTAAAGATCCCTTCCCCTTCCTTGGGGAGGCCGCGCCGATGCTCCAACGCGCCTTCATCGATAAAGACCGCGATTATGGAACCGTCCGCGCCAAGGCGGAAAAAGAATTCGACGACATTGTATCCGCCATTCAAGACATCGAATCGAAACGGAAGCGGCTCGGCTTCTAACCCCATCTGAAACAAAAAAGCGAAAGGAGTGACCTTATGTCCGGACCCAAGTATTACAACTACGATATCGGCGATAGCCGCCTTGCGAAAGAAATCGTCGCCCAAATGCGCGCCATTTCCGGCGTACAGATTCGCGTCGAAGGCGGGAGGATTTGCACCGTTGTGAGCAACGACGCCTGGTATGGCGGTATCCATTACGACACCCTGCAAAACATCATTGCCCAAACGCGCCAAGCGATCGAAGATGGGGAGCAATTTAAAGCGGAGAAAGTCAAACGCATTAAAGATGAGAACGAACGAATCAAAAAAGTAACGGCCTCCTTTGAACAAAATCTCGCCGCGATTGAAGCGGTGCGCGGCCAGGTGCAGGCCAAACTTCGTACCATTGCTCCAGAGCGCGGCAAATACATATCCGTGGACATGACGAAAGAACTATCGTCGGAAATCCAAAACTCACTTGCTGCGTTAAACGAGGAAGCCAAAAACCAGCAGCAACAGTTAAAGAAGGCACAGAGCGATTCCCAAAAATACATTGCGGCTTTAAACGCTGCCCAGTTTTCCTCGGACCTACGAGGCACAGAACATCTCACCCTTTCTACCGCGGGCAAAGTGAGCCCAGAGAAACAATTAAAGATACTTGAGCAGAACATTAATGCCCGCCAATCGCGCATTAGAGCCTTCGTTAAGGAAGCTGATGCCTTAGTCGACAAAGTGGCGGAAATGGGAATCGGCGAATATCAGCAGGATGTCCTAAATCTCATTCGAAACGCGGACCCCATGTGCGAAAAACCCTTCCGTGAAGTGGAGGCGTTCATTCAGCGTAAACTCGAGGAGCGCCGCGCCGCGCTTGCCACCGCGGAAAGCTATGCGACCATGGATAAAGCCAAAGAAAATGTCGCTGCGCAGCTGGCGGAACTGGCCAAAATCTCCGCCCGTATCAACGCCTCAATGGCGGCGGCCCATCTCGTTAAAGAAGACAACTCTTCCATGCAGGAGAATCTTGCGTTAGCCAAAGAGGTCTTCGATATGCAGGCGGCGATTTTCTCCTCCGATTATTTGACGCGGAAATCCCGTGAAGAGGCCTCGCGTTACGCCGCAGACTTACAAAACGCCTCCATGCATCTTGCCCAAGCGCAGACCAGCAACGAGCTCAAGAAGATCCTTAGCCGCACCAAAGCCCTCGCAGAGAAAGTGGCGGAAGAAGCGCAAAGCCACGCGAAATTTGAAGCAGCACAAGAAAAGTACGAGAAAGCGCGCGATTTGCTCGTTGGCGAGGCTACTGGAATCTCTGATTACTTCTTCGACCCCACCCGTTACGAGGACCAGATCAAGGAAATGGAAGAAAAGACGGCCCAAATCGAATACGCCATTGCCCAGCGCCAAGCCCTCGCGACCAGCCAAGCCCTCATGTCCCAAATTGGCGAAGACCGTATCGTGGATAAAAAGATGGCGGAAGATGGTGTGAGCTTCCTCTACACTCACCCCGACAATCCTGGCGTCATCTTTGATGCAAAGGCGAAATATGGCGAACCGCTAGCCATCTATCCTCGCGGCGTCATCTTAAGCAACGGCATGAAAGCGACCACCGAAGAGCAGCTTCGTAAAACTCATTCTTCCTGCGGTTGGTCCTCCGAGATGACGGATAGCCTCCATTCTATTGGATTACCGGAAATCCACGCCGAAGAAATGGGCGATGAAGTCACCGAGTCGATGTATGACGAGGCGGAGTTCTATCGCTGCCAGACGGAAGAAGAATCCATCGCGCTGTTACGGAAGTGGGGCGTCAGCGATGCCGACATAGAATCCATATACCACTACGTATTGCGAAAAGAGGAAAACACTGCAAATCGCGGTTCTTTCAAAACGGAACGGCGCGAGCAAAAACTCTACAAAACCATCGATCCACGGAAATAACTATGCAAATCGGCAAGATTTTGTTTCCAATTTCATCCTTAGGCATCGGTATGCGCATCGGGATTTGGGTGACGGGTTGCCTTCGCAACTGCAAAGGCTGCGCCAACCCCGAGCTACAGTATTTCGACAAGAGCAAAGATGCTCCTGTGGATGACATCTATGCTGCGATAAAGGACTATCCCTTCACGGGGGTGACCATATCCGGCGGGGAACCCTTCTTGCAGGCGAAAGACTTAGCGATCCTTGTCCGCCACCTTGTGGAGGATGACAAGGAAGACATCCTCGTCTTCACGGGATTCTTGCTGGAAGAACTACAAAGCAAGCATGACCCCGATATCGATTATGTCCTAAGCCACATCGCCGTGCTCGTCGATGGACCCTTCATCGAGAGCAAACTCGATAAGCATCCATTAAGAGGAAGCACCAACCAACGCCTCTATTTCTTCAAAAAGGAATATCAGAAAGCCTATGAGGACTATATCGCAGACGGGCAGCGCATCGACTACATCCCCGTCGGCGACGAAGTCCACTTCATCGGGATCCCCTTTGAAGGATTCCGTGAACTCTATCCGAAAGTAAACATCCGTGATTCCAAAAAGGAGGACCCCGTATGAGCGAAACCCTATTTGAATACCGCTGTGTATGCATGGGCGGTGAGACCAAAGGAAAGAAAGTGGCGGAAGGCAAAGACCTTCAGTTCTTCCTCGTCCGCGACTTCAATGCAATAAGCCGCGACAATGGCATGCGTGTGCAAATCGTTTTTCCGAAAGAGTTCCGCCAACTCTACAAGCATGCCCGCATCGAAATGGCGGCCAATGCCATCGGCCTGCCCGACCCGAGCAAAGGCGAAGCGGATTTGCCGACATATTCCTATACCGATCTAAATGAGCGCACTGGCGAAGACTCGGCTCCAGAAACCAACTCTTTATTCATCTCGGGGCAGGGCGAGAACATCTCTTGCCAAGGACGCATCGTTTTTATCCGTCCGGGCAACTTACCTGATGTTCCAACGAGCAAAATACCTCTCGAGGACATCTATGTTTTCGCGATTAACTTCCGCCACAAAAACAAGATCTATTACACGATTGTGGAAAAGGGAAAATACATCGTCTTCGATATCACTTACCCCCGCCTACTTAAGAACTTAAAGCTAAACGTCATCCGTAAAGCGGGTGCCAAACCGACCACGGTCATCGACCATCGGCCCGAAAACGTCATCAAGCAGCGAAAGGATAAGACGCGTCCCGCGGAAATCATCCTCAAGAGGAATGCGTTGGATTCGAACCACGTCACGGGCTCGATTTACGTCGAAGAGACGCTCGGATTTAACTTCCGTCTCGTCTTCTCTCCAGATCAAGACTGGAACCCCTCGGAAGACTATATTTTGTCGGACGAATCAAAGCCGCGAGACGTCGCAGAGAAAGATCCGGTTGAAAAAGTGCGCATCGCGGAAGAAAAGGCCATTATCAAGCGCCGCAAAGAGCGGGGGCTAGTCCCGGTTTGTCCTTATTGCGGAAGACCCATCGCGAAAGAGGTCACGGAGGCTCGCACGGGCATCTTCAATTGCCAAGGAAAGAAATTCCGCCTTGGAACCGACATCAATTTCGATAAAGAGAATCTGCGTAAACAAAAGAAACTCATTTTCTGTGAGGCAGAACTCACCAAGATTAGCGGTGGCGCAATCACGGCAAATAAGCTGGTTTTGCCGGAGAAATATGAATTTTTGCCCGCGCCAAAAATCGTTACGGTCGGCTACCCGAAATCCGGCAAAACCATCTTCCTCTCCTCGCTCATCAACATGAAGCGTTCCGGAGACGGCATCTATAACTCTGACCCATTCATCTTAAAAGAAATCGTTCGTTTACTCGCGCCACGGTTCCGCGGCCCCGAGGCATATGCGGTTAACGAAGTAATTCCTTATGGCTTAAAAGAAGTTCCTGGCGCGAAAAACACCTTCACCCGCGACGACCGTTATGAACGTGACCGCACATCGGATGAAGGTATCCTCGATTTGCGTGTGAAGAAACGCTTTGCCATCAACGTTGACGGAGCCATTGAATCCCAAACTCATGGCAACCTCGGTCCGGTCCTATCCTGGAACCCGATTGGATACCGTCTTGGTGATCTTGGCCACATGTATTTCTATGACGTGCCGGGCGAATATTTCCTGCCCTATAAATTTCCGCAGCTCCATAGCATCGACGTCGCGGACGGTTTCATCGCGTTGCTCGACACCAATTACGAAACCGACGACACCCCTCAAAAGACCAAAACGTCCAACCTCAACTTGACCCCAGCAGAGAATCTTGTGCTTGCCTTGTCGCAACTCCAGACCCTTTCCCCGCAAGGGCGTGCTGACCTAAAAGAGGTGCCCGTTGCCATCGTTTTAACGAAAATCGACCACCATTACGACGAACATTACGACCCCCGCAACGCCAAATTCAAAGACGTGTTCGACCCCAATTGCCATGTCACCCAAAGGAACATGGCAGAGCTCTTCCCCAAAAACGGGAAATATGAGGGCAGCGACCTTCAAATCCACATTGATAATTCCAGCTACGAAATTGAGGAATACCTCAAAGGCAAGCAATGGGGCAAACACATCGACAAAATCAAGGAGATGTTCCCCAACGTCAAGTTCTTCGCCTTGTCCGCCTTAGGCAGCGACGATGTGCTTAGCGAGGAATCCCGGAGCTCGGAAAAGGAAATCCGATATTTGCCTAGCCGCGTCCGCATGGAGCTTCCGCTGGTGTGGCTGATGGTACAGACGGGACTCATTCGGAGGTAAGGATATGAGTAGAATCATCGAAGGCATCTATTGCTATGACGAAGTAGACCGCGTCGTTCAGAAAACCGAATCCATTACCATGGACGAATCTCAGGCGCTCGAAGAGGCCCAAGATTACCTCGGCCTTGAACGATATGATGATCAGCGTGGTTTTGTCTCGGGCGGCTCCTTCTCGGGAGAAGGCACCGAAGGGTCGTTAAAGGTGCGCGTTTACCGCCACACGATCGATGCCCAGGGCAGGCACATCTATGCCATCAACTGCAACCGCCCCTCCAGCCGAGGCGCCAATCTCCGCGGCACGGGCGAAATGAAGCATTACCTCATCGCCAGTGAAGCGTTGCCTTGCCGTGGCTTTGACGCTTTTGACGAAAGACCACTAAGTGGGGTACAGGATTTTCCGGTGGCGCACGATGAACTTCCGCCTCTACCCGAAGTTCGCGCGGATCAGTATCAACGAAGCGCGTTTGATTTAGACTCCTTTGCGCAGGACATCGACAACATGATCGCGTTCACCGCAACCTATGAAAAAGCAAAGAAATCCGGCCATCCCATGGTGGTCTATTATGTGCCGAGCCAGTACGAGAATTTTGTGAAATCGTTGAGGGCATGGATGAGTTTCCTGCCTGCGGAAGAAGAAAAGAGCCTCTCTTTCGCTACCCTCGTAGCCACCCCTCGCCCAGGTTATCAAGTCCTCGGCATACCCCGCGAAAAAATCGACTCGGTAGACCTCAGTGATATCGGCGATTACGTTGGGCTCAAGTATCCTGCGGATGAGTTCGAATGGCGTGACACCAAGCAGGGTGGAGACCTCGTTAAACTGCTTCGCCGCGCCGCGGATAACGCAGAGATTCTCCAGGAGCTTATGGAGCATGCGGAACGACTCGGCAAGAAGATTTCCGATTTAGAACAACTCGGATCTTTAGCCTCGACGATCCTTCTTCTCGACCGCGATCCAACGGGCCTCGAACAGCTCGAAATTGGAAAGAAGGGCACCCTAGAGCGAGATTACCTTCATTTGATTCTCGATAACCTACGCACGATTAATGCGACTTTCCGCCGTTTCCCGCGCCAAGCCTTGGAATACCTTAAGGTGGTGCATGTTGCGAATGACGGCAACTATTCCCGCTTGTTCCAAGACATCCGAAATGACATTTTCCTGAGCCTATGGAAACTCTATAACGGCATCCATGACGACATGTCAAAGATTCAAGTCCAGGACTTCCTCCATGGCATGCTCTTCCGTAAGGGCAGTGACTATAGCGATGAAGGGGAACTAGCTTACCGTGCCAACTTGCTGCAGATGCAGCTCGTGAATCCCGAAGCGAAAGCGTTCTTCCAGGAAACGGAGATGGACTACCTCCTCGATAACCCCGAGGAATTCGAATCCTTCCTTGCTTTTGCCCGTCGGTGGCTTTCTGCCCACGCCTCTCACGCGGACGCGTTGGTGGACTATATCGCGGATATTACGGACCGCCTCTTTGGCAGTATTGCTTCCCTCGATGACGAGGTGCGGATCTTTGGTTTGCTCAACTTAGCCAAATTAGCGAAGACGACCTGGACCTTTACCATCGAGACGATCTTCGAGAAGAACAACCTCGATGAGGCGCGCCGTCTGGAATTCTTCTTCCAATACGTTGCTTCGTTGAAGACCGAAGCGGAGCGCGCCGACATCGTGGAAGAAGCGGTGGCTTACTTCAAGAAGCGTGGCATGATACCTACCGTCATCGCCTCATTAACGACCGTCGTGTTCTTCGGCGGCGATGAGGGAGCGAAGAAAGACATCCTCGAAGAAGCATTTGCGATCTATCTCGATTTGCCCGAGAGAAAAGTGAAAAACTTTGCAGATCTCGCTTCTTCGTTACAAAAAATCGATGAATTGGATTTGGAAAAGACCGGAAAAGATGCCTTAACCAAATACTATGCTTCCACCTATTTCCATGAGTTCGATCCGAAGATTGTCCGTGAGTTGGACCTCAAGATTTATACCACGGACGGGAAGCCGACCTTCGAACGTCTTATCGTCTTGCTCCGCGAGGCGAACCGTCATGAAAAAGCCAAGGAAATCCAGGAACAGATTGATTTGCGTGAGCCCGAGATCCAACGCCACGACACGGCAATTAAGAACGAATCGGATATCTTTGAGTTCCGTAAAGAGTCGGTTCTCACTACGTTCCGTTCCCTTTCCATCGACCGTATGAAGGAAGTGGTACTCCACTTTGTTGATCGCGGCGCATTCAAATCGCTTGTTACGATGAAAGTGGATACCTCGATGAAGGGCGGCGAAGCGCTTGCTCCTTCGACGGAAGAAAGCCCCTTGGAAATCAACGAGGGCGAGGACAAAGTGCCGGTCGCATCGGTGCAAGTTCGCGCGAAGCCACGCGAGAAAGATCGTAACTACGTCGAAGCAGCCTGCTTAGAGCTCGCTTCGCGCATCCTCTCGGTGGACGGGGAAGTGTCCTGGAATGACCGGATGCAAGAACGGGCGAAAGATCGCTTTGCTTTGCGCCGCGAATTCGCGCAGCTGACACTAGAAAAGAAGATGGAGGAGCGGGCGGCCCTCGCGGCTTTGCGTGACGTCGGTCACCGTATTGCCTTCGCTTTCATCCACGCGATTATCACTGGAGTTTTGACGATTGTTGGTTCTGCTGCTTCGCGCACCTGGATCACCGCAGGATCCTATTATGCCTTCTATGTTTCCTTCGTCCTCATGGGCGCGGGCTTCATGTGGGTCATCGCGTTTATGAACTACAAGACCATATGGGGCAAAAAGATGCGCCCCATTACGATAATCGAAGACATCTTGATGGCGGGCCTTCTGATTGGACTCTACATCTTGTGCTTCGTGTATGTGTTCTAGAAAGGGGGAAGACGCATGCCAGCTTATGTAAAAAAACGTACTCCATTCCTTCTCTTTACCGTTTTTGGTCTCGTCGCCGCCGGCGCGGGCGTGGGCTCAAGCTTCTATACCAAGCGCTTCTTGCAGACCGAGCACGCGGACAAGAACGTGAAGGGAATTCCATTACAATTCCGCGCATCCATGGCCATGGACGACATGCTCAGCGATAACGCGAAGACGTTCGATTGGATTAAGAAAAAAGATTATATTGTCCGCGTTGAAGCGCTCGTAAACGGCAAGGACTACGTCCAAAATGATGGCTTGCTCAAGCTTTCTGAGGACGGCACGGCATTTACCGCGGTCGGCATCGGCTCGGGCCGCATCGTATATCAGAAGACCTCGTTTGAAGACGTGGTTGTCGAAGCGCCTTTTACCATCGCTTTCTCAAGCGAATCCACTTCGGCGTATTTAACGGGTTCAGGCTATAACCTTGAGGAAGATGGCCTCATTACCGAAAGCGAATTCGCCACGGTTAAAAATCTTCAAATTCAGACTGACGCCCCCCTTGATTTTAGTGATTTTGAAATGCTTCCGCGCTTGGAACGGATTGAAATAAAGAGCGATAAAGTCCTCGCGGCAATCGATGCAAATCGCATCGCCTCTGGCGCCCATATTTATGTCAAAGAGAGTCTCTATAACGACTATATGGCAAGCCCCACTTGGGCCGAGGTGAACCAGCGGATTTTCATCACGCCTTCTTCTACCAACAAGGTCTCCGTGCTGCTTTATCGCGAAGGCGGGAGTTTTGAAAAGGCAGAGGAGAACGTTAAAGAATATATTTCCCTCGAAGTCACGAGAGGAAGCACCTATGCGGACTTAGAACGTGAACATCCCATTTCCTATGAAGGACACACGTATCGTGGCTGGACATACAATGACCGTGGCAGCGACTATCGCAAGGACATGGTTTTCGACCGCGATGTGAAGCTCCATGCACGCTTTGAGGCGCAGAAATACACCGTCCACTTCCATTTCCGCGATGGCGCGACCAATACGGAAAAGCAGGAAGACGGTTTCCTTTATAACGACGGCGTCGCCTTGCCTAAGGCAGATGGCTTAGCCTATGCGAAAGACTACATTTTCCGCGGCTGGAGCGCTGACCCTGATGCGCGTGAAGTTACCTATGGGCCGTTAGAAACGGCGTTCCACCTCTTTGAAACCGACACCTTCGATTACCATCTTTACGGCGTTTGGGCTCGTCCTGAGTTTAACGTGCGTTATTTAAACGGCGACGAAGTCATCGCGTCATCCACTTTCTCCTATGGCTCCCCGGTGGAAATTTCCGTTCCGACAAAGAAGATTCCTGGCGAAGGAAGATTCATCGGCTTTAGCAGGAGCAAAAACGCTACCGCGGCGGAATACCAAATCGGTGACGTCGTATCCTCCTTCTATGTTCGCGATATCGAGTCAAAAAACATTGATTTATATGCCGTTTTCAACCCAAATGAATCTTTCGGCATCACTTACTTGGATAAAGACGGGGCGACTTTGCATGTCGATCCCGTCCGTCATTATGATTACAACCCAATCGATCTCCTTTCGTGGGGAAGCTATCGTGATGCGTTGACCAAAGAGGGTTACCGCTTCGTGGGCTGGAAAGATGTGGAGAGTGGGCTGATTTATGTCGACTCTCGCGCGGAATTCGACCGTCTTACCGCAGCCAGCGTTAGCAATCTAGTCGATGCAGACGGCGGCGAAAATTTCCGTACAGACAACTTCCACGATGTCAGCGCGGTAACCTTAGAACCATACTTCGTAAAGAATACGTTCCAGGTTCGCTTTGATTCGAGCGAACTTGGCGCTTCCGACGCCATGTATAACGATGGCACGGCAGCTTATGGCGAAGACTTCCATTTAACCGGAAGCATTTCCCGTTATGGCTACATGTTCCAACACTTCACTTCTCCCGAATACGCTGGAGAATTAAACAACCAAGGCGAATACCTTGTCTCCGCCGACATCAACAAAATCTATAAATCGCTCCGTGATAGCTATGCTACCAACCAAGAGGACAACAACTTCGAGCCAACCTTTGAAACGCTTCTTACTCCAATCTGGTTTGGCATTGAACACAAGGTACATTTTGACCTTGACGGCAAAGCTGCAGAGCCAATTGCGGATCAAACCATCCGCTTTGGCGATTTGGTTCAAAAACCTGCGGATCCTTCCGCGGCGCACTGGCTGTTCGTCGGCTGGTTCGATGAGAACGGCACCCCATGGGATTTCGGCAAGAAAGTCGAAGGGGACATCACGTTAAAAGCCCATTGGGTCAGCGATGGCAATTATGTTGTCGTCTATGACATGGGCGGCGTTGGCGTGGCCCCAAAAGACGAACACGATTATGTTCCTGATGAACCCGTCAACGGCGGCGTTGCTCCCGTGCCCGCCCATGTTCCTGGCTATGTTTTCCAGGGTTGGTTTGAAGATGAAGCGCGTACGACGCCGTTTGATTTCGAACACTATCGAATCGACAAGACGACAACTTATGTCTACGCGAAATGGGAAGCGTTGAAATACACGATTAACTTCCATAGTAACGGCCATGGCGCGACCTATCCGAGTCAAGAACGTGGCTATGGCGCGGCGGTGGCCAATCCGGGCGTCATGGAAGAATACGGCTGGACCTTCGTAGGCTGGTATCGCGGTGAGTCTTTAGACGATAGCCTCCTTTGGGACTTCAAGACCGACCGCATCAGCGAAGATTACTTTGCGACGCCTACTGACACCGTCTTAGACCTTTATGCGCGTTGGGAAAGGACGCAATTCAAGGTTTCGTTCTCTTCTTCCGTCGATAGCACTTACACCAAGGAATACATGGTGAATCAAGGTGAGAAACTCACTGAAGTTCCCTCCGTTCCTGCGGCAATAGGCTATACGCAAGGTCGCTGGCTCGTGGTCGATGCGAATGGAAACAAGTCCACGTTTAATCCGGATGACCCCATTAATGGTCCGTTGAACGTCGTGGCGACCTATGACCTCGAGCGTTACACCATCTCCTACGTTAGCCCCATCGGCGCCCTTCCCAATAACGAAATCGTCGTCTACGGCGAGAATGTTACCGATCCGCAAACCCAGGATCTGCCTTCATGGCATTTTGTGGGCTGGTATAAGGAAAAGACCTTCGAGAACAAGTGGGACTTCACCCGCGATCGTCCGGAGGCCTCTATGACCCTCTACGCGAAGTGGGAGTGCACCATTACGTTCGTTGCTAACGACGACAATTACCCCGTCTCACACAACATCCAAAACGTGCCTAATGCCGTTACGGTTACGTATGGTGACAAGGTTGCCAAACCCGCCGATCCAAGTGGAACAGGACTTAGCTTCCTTTATTGGGGCGCCAGCGCGAATGCTACTAGCGCCTTTGACTTCAATGCGGTTGTTACGGGACATACGACCCTCTATGCGATTTGGGAGAAGCTTATCTATACGATTACTTTCGACCCGGACGGCGGGAAGCTAAATGGCGCTGCAACTCTGAACCGTTACTATGGGCAAACGGGACCTTTGACTCCTGTTTCAAGGGCTAAAGAAAACAATACGGAATATACCTTCATACAATGGAAGGTTGAGGGTACCGACGCGGTCTTTAATGAAAAGACTCCGATGCCTGACCACGATATTAAGATTTACGCCACTTGGGATGCTAAACCTACTTGCGTTGGCGCGGATACTCTGATCACCATGGCCGACTATTCCACCAAGATGATCCGCGATGTCCGTCCCGGTGACATGGTGCTCGCCTTTGACCACTATACGGGCGAAGAATGCGCTGTTCCGGTGCTCTATGCCCACACAACTACGGATGTTACGGAGTTCATTATGCATCTTCTCTTCTCCGACGATACCACGCTGGAAATCATCGATCAGCATGGTTTGTTCGATGCGACCACCAACCGCTACATCACGGTCAATAAGTATAACTACGAGCGACTCATCGGACACGAGTTCTTCAAAGACGATGGCACGCATGTAACGCTGCTCAGCGTCGACGCTGGAATCGGTACGACTGATACCGGCGCGATTTTCACCGGTAAAACGATGAACCATTACTTCAATGGCGTGCTCGGTACTTTTGTCGAAATGGATGCATTTATGAACATCTTTGAGATGGACGAAAACCATGTGGTTATTCCGGAAAATATGGTTGAATTGCTGGAGATTTATGGAACAACGGAGCCTGAAGACTTCGGTGAATACTTGGCTCCAGAAGTCTATTATGTCATCGATAATGCAAAGTACCTCTCTATCGTGCTTGGCACTGGTTCATTAAATGAAGAAGGCCTCATCAATCTTCTCACTATCTTCCAAACTCACTATATGGAGGTGCCCGCATGATTGCCAACCCTTACTTTGATGCTTTAGGCAGGGAACTTCAGTCCGCCTATGGCGATTGCGTCGCTGCGCTTCGAAGCGGCAGGGACCGCGTTCCTTGCAGCCTAACCAAAACGCCGTCTCAGGAGGAGTTCGAGCTCTTCTCTGAAGCGATTAGCTTCGGCAACCCGAATCTTCTTCTTTCTCAGCGCTTCAGCATTTCTAACGGGGAGTTTGTCTTTGAGTTTATCTCCTCGGGCTCCGAGCTAGCGCAGCGTAGCAGTGAGGTGCTTCGCGAGGTGGAGCGCATCAGCGCGATCATCCTCCGCGATTGCCATACGGACGTTGAGAAAGTCGAGCGGCTCAACAGCTATCTCTGCCGCCGTGTCGGTGGAGAAAATCACCAAAGCAAGACTAATGGCACCGCCTACGGGGCTTTAATCGAGCGAAAAGCTCGCTGCGAAGGCTTTACCAAAGCAGCGGCGTTAATCTGCGACCGTATTGGGCTTGAATGTATGATCGTCGCTGGAAAAGCAGAGAAAGACGGTGCGACCGTGAGCCACGCATGGAACATCATCCGCATCGGGCGCGACTATTACCATTTCGATTTCGCGTGGAATGCCTCGATTACGAAAAAGATGGTCCAAGGCGTCCTATATTTATTCAACAACGATGACTTAATCCATGAAGATCATCACGAACTCGAAGGCGTCTCCTTCCCGAGGTGCCCGAAAGATGACCTGCTCTTTACCATGCGCCATAAAGGCGAAGTGACTTATGGCTATCAAGCCGAAGAGGCGGAAGTGGTGGAAACCAAAGTAGACTCCTTCACGGTTCTACGTTTTCATTTTCCGATTGAGTCGGAAGAAATCAACGCTTTTATACGCGGTTCTTTGTCGCCATATAGCAAAGGCGATTATTACGATTATTATTTCGATTGCCACCGCGCGATGCTGCAGGTTTATTTCCTGCATAACGATTAAAAGAAGCGTGATTTGAAGGGTTTTAACGAAAAATTGCTAAGCTTTTTCCTTTTCTGCAAGGATATCTTTTAAGCGTTCAATGGTATGGCGGTATTCTTTCGCGTTACCTAAATATAGAGGGTAAACGGTGGGGTATCCCGTCCAATGAAAAATCCCTCGTGGCCCGCAGAAGCGGGGCGACGAAACCTTCTCTTGCAGGAGATATAACGTGCATAAAGCGGCCTTCGTCGGAGAATGGAAAAACGTTCTCATAAAAGACTGGATGGCGAGCTGAAAGGGTCGGCCATGGTAGGCTTTGTTGATAAGAGCTGTATGAGTGATGCCGGGATGGACTAATAAGGGCGTTATCGGCGTTCCTTGGCATTCATCTTTGAGATAAAGATAAAGATGGTTCACGGCGACTTTTGAGCGCGCATAGGCGTGGCCTTTGTGGTATTTGTCTCCGCCATGGAAATCATCATCGTTCCAGGTTTGTAACCTTGCGGTGATGGAAGAGGTGAGAATCCACTTTATGGGATGGCCTAAGCTAAGGAAATATTCTTTTAATTCGCGGAATAAAAGGTAGTTCGATACAAAGTTGGTATAGGCTTGCTGCTCGATACCATGCTCGCCGAGCTCAAACGGGGTACGGTAGATACCCGCGTTGCAATAGAAGACGTCGATATCGAGATGGGTTGCCTTGATCCGTTTGCAAAAGGATTCAATCGAAGCGGATTTCGATGCGTCAAAATGCCATGCCTCGACACGAGAATTAGGAAACTCCTCGAGCAAGGCTGCCTTCGCCTTCTCACCCCGTTCCATATTTCTTACGGCGAGGATTACGTTCCAATTAAAATGGCAAAGATAGCGGGCGACCTCAAAGCCGATACCGGAATTGCCCCCGGTGATGACGATAGTTTTCTTCTGTGGCAGGTTGAGGCTTGAAGCGTAGCGGAGCAACTTTGAGGGAATCATTTCGGAGATAGAGTCTTTCTTTCTGTGTTTCTTAAGTTCGAGCTTCCGCTCGTACATCTATTGGCCGGCGTGGCGGAATACGCGGGCGAATGCGCGGTCTTGGCCCGGGTAAAATGTAGCAAAACCTTATATCGTTGCCAATTTATCTTTATCAATAACGAGGTCAGCGACATATCCGCTCGCGCAATGAATAAGTGCTGCAATAATTTAGTGTCGAATAGAAGGGCGGCAGGTAAAATAGAAAAAGAGGAGGGATATGCGATGAATATTGCTGTTTTTTGTGGGTCAACTAACGGTAATAGGCCCTCTTATATCCAAGCGGCAGAAGAGCTTGGCGCGTATATCGGCGATACCCATAAAGGATTGGTTTATGGGGCGAGCGACTGTGGGCTTATGGGCGTTTTGGCTCGCGTCGCATATGAACACGGAGCTTGCATTCATGGCGTTGGACTGGAAATGTTTGAATCTACGATAGGTTCATTCGAATGCCTCAGTGATATTTATGTCGCAAAAACGTTCGGGGAGAGGAAAAGCAAAATGATTTCCATGTCCGATGCGTTCGTTGCACTGCCTGGTGGATCGGGTACGCTCGACGAAGTATCCGATATCCTTTGTGTCGGCAACTTCGACTGCCCAAACAAGCCGATTATCTTCCTTAATGTCGACGGGTATTACGAAGACCTAAAGAACTTTCTCTACCATGCAGTGGATGAGGGTTTCATTCTTGCCGAGCATATGAAGCGCGTATTTTTCATCTCATCGATAGAAGAACTTCCAGGAATCTTAGATTAAGACGTGTGACTGCACACGTACGAATACATATTAAGAGCGCGTGCGCACGTATATAAGTCGTGAAAACAATTTCAAAAATTTAGATACTTTGTATCTACAAAACCTTTTCGAAAATTTCCGCAAATTTTTACAAAAAAGTGTTGACACCTTTTTCGAGAAGCGTATAGTAATGTGTTCCGCGGGGAACGCCAAGCCGCAAGGCAGGGCGAAACCGGGGAAACACCTTACTTAAGTAAGGTGAGGGGAACGCAAGACGCCCCGAGGGAGCTTGACTCCTGAAAGGCCTGCTGATGTGCAAACATCAAATGCGGTTCGTCGCTTGATGGCGAATCGGAAGGAATGCCTCGCCGATCGGTAAACCGATGAATGAGGTGATCGAGCGAAGAAACAAGCGTCTGAAACGACGTTTGGAGGAAGCGCTTGTGAAGGGCTCCTTGCCATGGGGTAAGGAAAGCCACCGCCGATGGTTGCTCTGGCGGAAGCGTTAGCTTGAAAAGGAGTCCTGTGGAAAGCCCTGGAAAGGGAATATCCACAATCTGGGGTAGCGAACTTCGTCGCAAACCCAAGTGGGAAGACCAAACCCACCTCGTGCACGAGAAAAACATTGGCCGATCCGGAGTGAACGTCTGCCAAGGCTGTAGCAATGGACAATGGGTAACGCCCGGGAGGAAGCCTGCCTCCGCCGGTAAGCCGGATGAATCAGGGCTGACGAAGAACGAGCGCAAGTTCCGGAAGCGTCAAAGCGTGGTCGTGAGACCAATGCGCGGAAGAACCAATCCGCCAGGTAAACCTGAAGACAGTGGTTCTCGGGAATCCCCAATTCCGCAAGGATGACGGGCCATCGAGTCAACGGGCTGCTTCGAAAGGAGATGTCCGCGGCGATCCAATCCGCTCCGCCGCCTAGTAGAACTAGGAAATAGAAATCAAGCGGATGCAGCCGTAAGGTTGCGAGAGGGGAAAAACCTCCGGGCCCGCAGAAAGCCCACGGTAAACCGAAAAGTGTCTGCTTGCCTTGGATCAGGGCGTCGCTGAGAAGCTGACGTTCCAAGGCATATGCGTACCTGGAAAAAACCAGGGCGCTGCGATAGCCCCGCCGTCAGTGAAACTGGAAATGGGGTTGCGAACAAGTCGGTGGCACTTGTGCCTCCGGGGGTGTCCGTGAACTGCTGGGAATTCATAACCAGCAGGTGCCAAAAGAGGCTCGGCGCGCGGTAAACCGCTGGAAAAGCCTCGAACCTATGCCGAAAGGTATGGGGGAGATCGAAGACGAAAGTCCTCGAAGGAAGTCGTTCCACCCTGCAACTCGTGAAGTCGGAACGTGATCGTAGCAATCGGGCGAATGAAGATGTACCCCGTAGCGAAGGTCGAGACATGCCAAGGCTGTTGCCGAGGGCATGCCTAGGAGGATAAGAGTTCCTCTCAGCGGTACACCGCAGAACAAAAAACTTGTTCCTGAATGCCCCGCATGGTCAAGCGTGCGATGGTGGTAAGGAACGAATCCCGCAAGGGACGTGGTTGGTTGGAATCTCCCACGAGGTAAACCTCAAATATGAAATGTCCCGGCGAAATTGGAGCTAGACAAGCCGTTAAACCGGAAAGCCGAGTGACACCACGCAGCAATGCGTGGCGTTTTCTTTTATGGGCCAAAAATCGCGAAATCTTTGCAACTCGCGATTAAAACAATAGATTTTCGCTAATTCAAATGATTCGTTGATCTTTCATGGCTATTCTTTTCGCAGAAGGAGTATACTTCCCTCGTGCCATTAAGGCGCCGCGGAGTTCGGCCTCTAAATCCTTCGCGTTATAAACGAAAACCAAGGAGAAATAAGATGAAAGAAAATAAGCCAACTTTCGGCTCGCGATTCAAATCGTGGGTCAAAGAGACGGTCTTGCTCCTGAGGTCCATCCCTTCACCAGTGGTGGCCCTTTTTGTCATTTCCGTCATCGCGATGAACCTTCTCGCGAACAAAACCTTAGTTCAAAACGACATTATTGCCATCGATGGCGGTATTTTAATCAGCTGGTTGTCGTTCCTCTGCATGGATGTCGTGACCAAACATTTTGGGCCAAAGGCATCGACCAAGCTCTCAATATTCGCATGCGTCGTCAACTTGTTGATGTGTTTGATCTTCTATTTGGTCAGCTTGTTCCCGAATCCAAGCCCCGATACGGATTATTCGGCATTCAATATGATCTTCGGCGGTACCTGGTTCATTTTGCTTAGTTCTACTGTGGCGTTCCTCGCCTCCGCCGTCATCAATAACTTTACGAATTACGCTATTGGCAAAGCGTTCCGTAAAAACCCCGACGGAAAGCTTGCGTTCGTCACTCGTAGTTTCTTCAGCACTTTCTTAGGGCAATTCTTTGATAACTTAATCTTCGCCGTCCTTTGCTTTATGGTATTTGCCCCGATATTCTGGGATGGTTTCCGTTGGACCTTCCTTCAATGCGTCACTTGCTCGGTTCTAGGGGCCGCATTAGAACTCGTCATGGAAGTTATTTTCTCTCCCTTTGGTTACATGGTTTGTCGCTTGTGGAAAAGGGAACATGTCGGTCAAAATTACTTCGATTATTTGGAAGAGAAGGAATTGGTATGAAGATACTCATCACCGGAACCAGCAGCGGCATCGGGCGCGCTGCAGCAGAACGCTTCTTGGAAAAGGGCCATGAAGTTTATGGCATTGATATCCAAGAGGCTTCGGTCTCTCACATAAACTATCACCACTATCAGGCTGATCTCCGTTACGATAAGCTGCCGAAAATCGAGGATATTGAGATCTTGATCTGCAACGCGGGATTACAAAACTCCGAAGACGATATCGACAACAACCTCAAAGCGACCATCCGCGTCGCAGAAAAGTACTCTTGCTCCGCCAAGCTTCGCTCGGTCTTATTCAACGCTTCTGCTTCCGCCCGTAATGGATATGAGTTCCCTTACTATGTAGCATCCAAAGCTGGAGTGGTGGGCTATATGAAGAATTTGGCCTGCCGTTTGGCTCCTCGGGGCGTGACCGTGAATTCGCTTTCCCTTGGTGGCGTGCTAACTTCCTCAAACCAAACCGTCATAGATGATGCATCCTCGTGGAAGGCTATTATGGATGTCACCCCGCTAAAGAAATGGATGAGCCTTGAGGAGGTGTCGGACTGGGTCTATTTCCTTACCGTTACCAATCGATCGATGTCTGGGCAAGACATCCTGGTGGATAACGGCGAAAACGATTTAAATAACACCTTTGTTTGGCCTCAATAATCTCATATTTTGATTGACGCACCCCCTCTTTTCAGCATGTCCTTCTTTTCTCTATTGAAGAGAAAGGAAGATAATTATCCTAGAGGTCACATCTATGGAATGGGATAAACAACGCGTTCATGAGGCGGTGGAAAAGCAGCGTGCATATTTTCGCACGGGGGCCACTTTGCCGCTTGCCTTCCGCAAGGAGATGCTCATCCGGCTCAAACAAACTGTCATCAAGCATCAATCAGACATGGAGCAGGCATTAAAGGAAGACCTCGGTCGCAGCGACTTTGAGGCCTACCTTTGCGACATTGGCCCGATCATCTTGGAAATCAATGAAGCCATCCATGGCTTAAAGAAGTGGGCGAAACCAGAGCGTCATTCTAGTGGGCTTCTAGCTTTCCCATCGACGACAACGCGTGTCTATAAGATGCCATATGGTGTAGCGCTCATTGTCTCCCCATTTAATTTCCCGTTCTTGCTCACCCTCGGCGTCCTCTCGGCATCCATTGCAGCGGGTAATACGGCCATATTAAAGACATCATCGAAATCCCAAGCCTGCACCGCTTGCATGGAGCGTATCATCGCCGATGCGTTCCCGCCTGAATACTGCATTGTGATCGACGGAGGCCACGATGTGGCGGATTATTGCCTCGAAGAACGCTTCGACAAGATTTTCTATACTGGCTCGCCTCGCGTCGGCGTCCACGTTATGGAAATGGCGGCAAAGAATCTGACTCCGGTCGCCTTGGAGCTTGGCGGAGAGAACGGCAACTGGGCCATCGTTCGCAAAGACGCCGATATCCTCGACGCAGCACGCAAGATCGCCTTTTTCAAAACGCTGAACTCGGGCCAAATTTGCATCAATATCAACCAAGTCGCGGTCGCGAAAGATGTTGCACCGCAGTTTATCGAGGCGTTAAAGAAAGAACTAATCCGGCAAGTTGGCGAGAAACCGCTCGAGAACCCGGATTATCCACATCTTATCGGGCCTAGAGCATATCAATATTGCGCGGAGGAGGCGATGGAATATCAAGACCGTATCGTTTTCGGCGGCCATGGCAACCCCGATACGTTCCATTTTGAGCCCACGGTCATTTATCCCGTCTCCATCGACGAGAAAATCGTCCTCCATGAACTCTTCTGTCCGTTGCTTCCGGTCGTGCCTTTCGAGGATAAAGAAATCGATGCGTTGCTGGAGACTATAGAATCTCGAGAGCACGGCCTCGCTCTATATCTATTTACCAAGGACATCAAATGGGCCAAGAAAGTGATGAGCACCGCCCAATATGGTGGCGGCTGTGTCAACGAAGTTTGTGTCCACCTTATGGTGAAAGGCGTCCCCTTCAACGGCACGGGCCATTCGGGGATGGGCGCATATCACGGCGAGTGGGGCTTCCGCGAATTCTCTCACCCCTCCACTGTTTTATTCGGCAAAACGCGGATGAATCTACCCTTGCGCGAGCATCCGCATACCGCGAAGAAAAAGAAGCTTATCGGAAAATTCTTAAAGTAGAAAATCAATCTAAATATTCGGCTTTTGCAGCGTTTTTCTATAAAGTGAAGTCAAATTTGCAGGAAATGCAGTAATAATGAAAGCCTTGGTGCTCCACTTTCTTGCCGCACCACGGGCAGATTCCTTGTTCTAAAGCAATGGTGATTTCTTGCTGCTTTGCCTTGCGATACTCTTTGAGGTATCCAATGTTTTCCAGATGCTCGTCTTTGCTAAGTTTCACGCTAGCTGCCTCGATCCTCGCCTTAGCCACATCCATAAGTTCTTTGCCTAGTTTCCCAACATAAGGATAGGAATCAATGAATAACGAAAGGTCTTTCAAATTGATGACATTATCGTCGGGGACATAGGGCGCGTTGTTGTTGGCAAAAACCACGACCGGGATAACATCAAAGTCAGATCCAAGGGCTTTGCGCGTTACCTTTGCGTGGCTTTTGTTTTGATGAAGCGGATTATGGATGCGGGTGCTATCGTGGCGAACCGTTTTCACCCAGGCCCCGTTTTCCATGACTTCCATGTTTCCAAAATAGGTTTTGGTTTCAATGACAAAGATGCCGTTAGGATGGATGAGAATGTGGTCGATCTGATGCGACATTTCATTCTTCGCATCGACAAACGTTATGTCGTTTAAGACGTGGTGGTATCCCGGCAGTGCTTCAAGTGCCTTTCGAACTTTATTTTCGCCTTTCTTGCCTCGAGAGAGTTTTGACATGATGCCCATTGTGGCGTTTTTTCGCTTCGAGGGCAACCTTTATCCGAGCGCAACGTCGAGCACCATCATGACGATGAAACCGGCCATGATGCCATAGGTTCCAAGATGGGGGTGTTCTTCTAAATGGGCGTCAGGGATGAGATCTTCCACGACGACAAAGAGCATGGCGCCAGCGGCAAAGGAGAGAAGCCAGGGCATCGCTCCGGCGATGGCCGTAGCAAGGAAATAACCAACTACCGCGGCAATCGGTTCGACGATTCCAGAGAATGCCCCGTAGAGGAATGCCTTATGCTTGCTGCCTAATTGAGACGCCATGGGAAGCGATACGGCAGCACCTTCGGGGAAGTTCTGCACGGCAATGCCGATGGCTAAACCTAGTGCCCCAAGAAACGCCTCTTGGTTACCGATTAATGCGGCTCCACCAAACGCAAACCCGACGGCTAAGCCTTCCGGGACGTTATGAATCGTCATGGCAAGGAACATCTTCGTGGGTTTCGAAAGGCCGCTATGCAAGCCTTCTTCTTCGCCTGTTCCTTTGTGGAAGTGGGGGACAACTTTATCAATAAGAACCATGAAAGCTGCGCCGATGATGAGACCTATGGCCGCAGGCATAAATTTCCACTTTCCCCAGGAGGAAGAATCCTCAATTGCAGGAAGAATCAGTGACCAAATCGAAGCCGCGATCATGACGCCTCCGGCAAAGCCGAGAAGAATCGTATTGAGCTTGGGGGACAGCTCTTTACGGAAGAGATATACCATTGCCGCGCCAAGCGTAGTGGCGACGAAGATGAGTGCAAATCCGAGAATCGTATAGCCGATGGAATTCATAGAATTACCTCGCTTTCCCTGCCTTTTGCAGGAGAAAATAATATGGCTACAAAAAGGGATGTCAATAAAAAGTTAATAAAGATTAACAAATTAGTGAGAGGTTTTGATTTCGACTTATTGGACTATGCCCTAAAATGAACTAAGAAATGAACAAGCTTCTGCAGATTTTAACTTTTTTGGGCAGACTCCGCGACGGCGGAAGGGATGTTTACCAAAATTGCCGTGTCATCTTAGAGATTTATGATGACGAGCTTTATTACATTGCAGAGCAAGACATCGAAGGCGATGGATCTTATGACAAGCTTCTGCAGGAATTCATGGTGCCTTATTGCCTGGTTCAATCCATCGAAGAAGAGGAACTGGGCAGCATTAACTACGACCCGTTTCAATGTGTGTGGGTCGATTGCTATGAAGATTTACGGAAACAGCATAACGTCGCCCGCCGCATCGAGATACCACAAAGCGGCAATGGGGTTCCTTTTGACGTAGAGCGGCGTCAAGAGGTTCGGAAGCTCCTTGAATTACTTTGGCAAAACTACCAAAAGGATAAGAAAGCCCAGGACTTAGCTTCCTTTCTAGAAAGCAAACGGAAGTTCTTTACCGAAGCGTACCAAATGACTCCTGAGGAAACGCTTGCCTGGAGCCGAAAAAACCGGCTTCGTTGCATCCGGGGGAACGAACTCATCGAAGTGGGCGTCTTAGAAAAACGCCTCCATATTCGGGAAGGGGACCTTTACCACTATATCGATATTCCCGGAGCGATTCCTAGCGCCTATGACTTCGATTGCATCGATAACTTCATTGATTGCCGCCTCATCGCCTACGTCTTGGGCTTTAAGAATTACCGTGAACTGGCGGAATTCATCGAGAAGGAAAAGGACGTCAAGCCCATTGAAGACTTCGAAGTGGTGCCCGAAGGCGATTTCTCTCTCGTCGAAGCAGACATACCTCTCCTTGTTGTCTACTTCTTTGCCGGAAGGTATGACTGCCTCACGCTTGCTCAAGACACGCAGGATATTTTCACTCTTGATACTTTTGGATATCGTTGTATGCAGCAGTGGACCTATGAGGCGTTCATCGAGCGGACCCACCGCAAGAAAAATAAGATCGACCCCAATCGGTTAAACCGTCACAATTTTCGTGCAAAAAGGTAAAAAACCATGGCAAAACCCTTAAAATCGCTTGTTTACAGAGGAAGCTTGTGTGTGGACCGCGAGCATGTTTTTGCTTCCGCTATAGCCCATATCGATTTCTATGAAGATGAGGTTTATTACTGGGCTGAAGCGGACCTTAGCGAGAATGGCTTCATGACCAAAATTTATGAGTGCATGGTCCCCTTTCCGTACATCTACTTCATCAAGACTACGACGACGCATATCGAGGGCCATAAGCCCTTCTATGCCGTGTCGGCATCTTGTTACACCACGATATATTGCGAGGAGCGGGTAGTCCGTCACCTCTACATCCCTCAATCATCGGATGAAGAAGTGGATAGGACTCGGGCCGAAGGCGTCGCTCAGGCGATCGAGTTAATGCTGGAGATTTATAAAAGCGACGAGGATAACGAATTATTCGGTCACTTGCTGGAAATCGATAGTTCCCGTTTCCGGGATAAGCATCGCATGTTTCCTGAAGACCTGCTCGAAGAGAGCAATGCAAATGTCCTCCATGGTGTATATGAAGGCGAGCCACAGGACTTTGGCTTTACGTTCCGCTATTTCCATTTCCGTGATAACCCACCCTTTCCGCGCATCTTGATCCCGGGCGCTGTATTTAAGAATGTGGACATTCATGGGCTCGACCATATGGCCAATCGCTCTGACGTCGCTTATGCTTTGGGCTTTCGTAACCGTGAGGACTACTTGCATTTCCTCGAGCTCGACGCCCCGTATCAAGGGCAACTCAAGGATTTCGAGAAGGTCCCCGAATGGGATCCGCGACTCATTCCCGAACAAGCCAGCGCCATCGTCATTTTCTTTGAGCGAGACTGTGAGCCGATCTTTATCTATAGTCTAAATGACAAAGATGAAGTCTATTTGGATCTGGTCACCGAATGCTTCAGGCGCTGGACCTACGCCACCTACGTGCAGCGAAAAGGCATTGATCGCACGACCATGAATAACGCAAGATTCAAGCAACGCCACTTTGGCTTCAAAAAATAGTTTCAACGGAATTAAACGACTTCTGCGCAGTTTTTTTGATTTTTTGCTACGATTTTTGAAATTTGATGCAAAAATTCCTCGGAACTTTTGTTGAATTTTCTTTCGCCCTTCTATCTAATAGTTGAGGAAGCGGTTCTATCTTTGAAGGGAGGATAACGAACACGTAGAAACGCTCCAAAAGCACTCCTCGTGAATCCTGCTCCGCAGAAAACGCCCGAGAAGAATGTCGATTCCGGAATGGAATGGCTCTTATCTTCGAGATAAGTAACTCACAAAGAACCCTGTTTTCTGTCTGCCCCTACAAAGATGATCTATTGGGGCCCGCGATTCATCAGCGATGCTGTTTTCCATCGCGAATGCGACTTCGCCGCCTTTCGAACGATAAAAGGCAACCATATTGAAAGGATTCAAATAATGCCTGCAATTTCTAATGCAAAGCTTTCTTTGTCTATGGGCGTATTCGAAGGATATCAGCTCATTGGCAACCCCCTCATCCGCATCAAAAGTTGTTTTATCTCTTGGTGCTCCGATATCGACCGATATCTCTTCTACACCATTCACATGGACGTTCGCGATCCGCTAGAGGCGGATAAAATCGTGAAACTTTCGACCGTTCTCCCCATCGTTTCCAAACTGGATAGCACGGAGGTTCGCGAACTTTTCAGCCTCTACGCCGCCATCCGCACCAACGCTGCCCATATCTTTTGCAACCGCAAACTCTATTTGAACGACGGCCTTAAAGCCAAAATGCTTTCGCTATGTCAGCCTTTGTTTGACATCACCTGTAGCGGCAAAGAACTGACTGTATTTGGGCAGTATTACGTCCTCATTTTTTTGAGCCAAGCGTATCAAGCCCACGCCATTATTCACCGCTTGTTCCGTTTTGATAACTTCTTTGATGTCGGCAGGAAAAACCTCGTCCAATTTCACGCCAAATTGCAAGCCCAAGCGAAAAAATGCTGCGGCAAAAGCAACGAGACTTACTCGCAATATGACGACGACGTCAAACAAAAGCAAATGTATTTAAGCCAAATCGTGCGCCCTTCCGTGGAAAAGATCTTCCTTACGCTAGAAGCAGAATGCGAGCCGAATCGAACCGTCGCTTCGTATTCCCCAAGGTTCTCAGAACTGTCCCGCTCGTTCCAAGACGAGCTTGGGGACAAAGAATTATTCCAACGTGTTTCATGGCTTCGTAACCAGTGGTTTCACCGCGCCTGCCTCGGCGATGCAGTCGGTGGATATAAAGGACATCCACGGACCATGGAGGTAGAAGTCGTGGAAGGAGTCTTGCGCGATTTAAAACGATCTCTCAAGCGGCTAGGTCATTATGAGCAAACCCTCGCCTCCATTGCCGAGCTAGGAAAATCGTTACTGCATTTTGCCTTATCGCGTTGGATTGAGCTGACCTATAAACTATTGGAGACAAACTTGTTCCTGGATAGTAAGTTTCATGATCGCGTCGCCAAGGCGAATGCCGCCTATCAAAGCGCGCACGAACAAGGCGATGCATTCTATACGCTCGCCTTGGACCTAGCGAGTAGGAACGTGGGTTGGAAGTTCCAAAGAGATTGTTTCGTAGACCGCAAGCCTCGTTCCATCAAAGTCGGCAACGTGAGATTCTTTCACCTCCGCTGCGACCATGGCTTCGATATCCACGGCCTCCATACCGATGCCCAAGACCTCTATCTTGCCGATGGCGGAAATTACGAACTCCGCGAAACCATCAACGGCTTTTCTCTCGAGGAGATTCACTTCGAGGCGGATGAGCCACTTTGCGATGCGATGTTTATTTTCGCTGCGACGTTGAATTAAACGTAAAATAGGGGCTGAGGAAGTCACGATGATTAAAATCTATGGAATGCCAAGCTGCCCCGACTGCGCAGTATTAAAACCCCAAATTGAAGGGAATCCGAATTACGAATTTATCGATATCGGAGAAAATGTGCGCAATTTGCACGCCTTTTTGGATTTAAGGGACAATGAGCCTGAGTTTGCGTCCTGCGCTAAAGAGGGTCGCATTGGTATTCCGTGCTTCATCTTGGAGGATGGGCGCATCACCCTCGTTCCGGAAGAAGCCGGACTTTCCTCTAGCCCCGTAAAAGCGTCTTGTACGATTACGGGCGAAGGCTGTTAGACGAGATGAAATATCTTTTCTTCGATTTAGAATGCGCGGATGGCAATTATGAAATCTGCGAATTTGGATTCGTCCTTTCGACGCCTTCTTTTGAGGTGCTCGAGCAGCGGAATATCCTAATGGATCCCGAGGGTGAGTTCCGCCTCAGCGGACGTTATGGCCAAAGCGATTTAAAGCTCACCTATTCCGAAGAAGAATACCGCGCGAATCCGCCCTTTCCGGAGCGTTATGAGGAAATCCGTTCCCTCCTGACTCAGGATGAGGTGACGGTATTTGGTTATGGGGTGAATAACGATATTGTTTTCTTAGCCAAAGATTGCCGTTCCTATGAGCTGGACTTCTTTTCTTTCCACGTCCGCGATATCCAACGCTATCTCGGATTGACCGCGAAATTCAACGCGAAACGCGTTTCCTTGGAACGCGCGTATGAAATACTTTGCCCCGATGGAGAGCCGTTTCACGAACACCGCGCGATGGACGATGCTTACGCGACGATGAAAGTCCTCGAGGCCGTCATGAAGGAAACGGGGAAAAGCACAGAAGAACTTGCCGCGCTAGTTCCAAGTTCGAACCTCGAATCGCTGAAATACATGGAAGAACGCAGGCATCGAAATGACGAAATCCATCAAAGCCAGCTTCGCCAAGCCCGGATGGATCAGAATCGCGCGAAGTGGAAGAAGCTCGTCGAAGAAACCCCGAAAATCAAAGTGGGCAAAACCATTTATTGCAGCAACGACGTTTTTGCTTCGGAAGACGCTTTTGCCTTGCTTCTATCCGTCGCCATGCGCGCAGGTTTTGTGCCCAACACGGATTTCTTTAACACGGATCTTTACGTCGTCATGGACGAAGAAGAGAAGCGGAGCCTTGCCGCAATCGTCAAAGGAAAAACCAAGAGCCAAATCATCACGCTTGAAGAGCTGACCCAAGATATCCTTTAACGTACGTGCGCCTTCGCGTATGAAACTGACTCCAAAAGTATAATTAAGGGCTGTAAGGAATATATCTTAGATACAAACGTTACATAAATATGTGAATGAGTATTCATATTTGTTGCTTTTTTCTGCTCCTTATGTATCATCTCGCCTTGGAGGTAAGAAAATGTACCGTAAAAATGCATGGAAAAAATACGAAGACAAAGCCCCAGTAATGGACTTTGCCGAAGACTATAAGGAGTTCATCTCCTTTGGCAAAACCGAACGCCTTGTCGTTAAAGAAAGCGTGGAGCTACTCGAAAAGGCTGGGTTTAAGGATGGCAACAAGGCCACCTCAATTAAAGCGGGCGATAAACTCTATTTCATCAACAAAAACAAGAACATCGCTGCCTTTATCATCGGCCGCAAACCGTTAAGCGAAGGACTCCGCATCCTTGGCGCCCATATCGATTCCCCGCGCCTCGACCTCAAGGAGCACCCCATCTACGAAAACACGGATTTCGCTTTAGGCGATACCCATTATTACGGTGGCGTGAAGAAGTACCAGTGGGTCACCATCCCTCTAGCCCTTCATGGCGTCGTCGTGAAGAAAGATGGTTCTAAGGTCGATGTGAATATCGGCGAAGATCCGTCCGATCCAGTCGTTGGCATCACCGATTTGCTCATCCACCTTTCCGCGGACCAGCTTCAAAAAACCGCCGCGAAGGTGATTGAAGGCGAAGACCTCGATATCTCCCTTGGCTCCATCCCGTTAAACGATGAGGAAAAAGAACCCGTTAAACGCAACGTCCTAGCCATCCTTAAGGATAAGTATGGTATCGATGAAGAAGATCTCATTTCCGCTGAAATCGAAGTCACTCCTGCCGGCAAAGCCAGGGACTATGGCTTAGACCGCTCGATGGTCGCGGGCTACGGCCATGACGACCGCGTCTGCGCTTACACCTCTCTCAAAGCCCTCTTAGATGTGGATGACCTCGAATATACGGGCGTCTGCATCCTGGTGGACAAAGAAGAAATCGGCTCCGTCGGTGCCACCGGCGCTCAATCGCTCTTCTTTGAAAATGTTGTCGCCAAATTGGCCAAACTTTCGGGCGAAGCGGATGCGCTTTATGCCGTGCGCGGCATCTTCGAAGCGTCCCGGATGCTTAGTTCTGACGTCTCCGCCGGCTATGATCCCCTTTATGCCTCCGTCAACGACCCCAAAAATGCCGCTTATTTCGGCCAAGGTCTTGTATTCAATAAATATACGGGCTCGCGCGGGAAATCCGGCAGCAACGACGCCAACCCGGAATACTATGCCTGGGTGCGTCGCACCATGGATGAAGCGGGGGTTCACTGGCAAAATGCCGAACTTGGTCGCGTCGACCAAGGTGGCGGCGGAACGATCGCCTACATCTTAGGCAACTACAACATGAACGTCATCGACGCGGGCATCGCCGTGCACAACATGCACGCACCGATGGAAATCGTATCCAAGGTCGACGTATATGAAGCCTACCTTGGCTACAAAACCTTCCTTACCGCGAAAGACTAAAAATGATAAATGGGACTGCGCTGATCTGCGGCCCCATTTTTCTATTCGTCTTCTTCGAGTTTTTTGGGGTGCTCCTTGTTGTACTTCTCGATTTCTTCCAGGTTATGAAGAAGTTGCTCCAAGACATCCGTCGGCAATTCGTTTAAGGCAGAAACCATCTCCTTAAGGGTGTCGTCGGCCCCTGCGGGAATCGATTCTTTCTTCTTTGCCCTCTTTTCCGTTGGTTTTTCTTTCATCGTTATAGCCCCCAGTTCGCGATTATTTATCTAATTTTAACGTACGTGCGCACGTATATTGACACAAAAAAGAATTTTTGAAATTTTAGATACAAAGTATCTACAAAACTTTTTCGAAAATTTTTGCAAAAAAAGTGTTGACGCCTTTTTAAAGAAGCGTATAGTTATGTGTTCCGCGGGGAACGCCAAGCCGCAAGGCAGGGCGAAACCGGGGAAACACCTTACTAAAGTAAGGTGAGGGGAACGCAAGACGCCCCGAGGGAGCTTGACTCCTGAAAGGTCTGCTGCCTTGTAAGAGACAAAGGGAAGAAGGAAACTTGAAACCTGCTTCCTGAGGCACGCTCCGCCTGCTGGTAAACCGGTGAAGGGAGGACGCTTGAAGAAACTTCAATCTGAAATGGTTGAAGGAAGAGGCAAGCGCAAGGGCTCCTTGCCATGGGGTAAGGAAAGCCACCGCTGAAGGAAAACCCAGGCGGCTAGTGAATCTAGGAGAATGGGTCCTGCGGAAAGCTCTGGAAAGGGAAAATCCGAAAGCTGGGCGAACGGCCTTCACCGGAAACCCACGCGGCAACATCACCGCCGCCTAGTGCACTAGAAAAGGAGTGATGATTCCCTAGCGAAGACCTGCCGAGGTCGGAACAAAGGAGAAAGGGTAACACCCGGGAGGAAGCCTGCCTCCACCGGTAAACCGGAGAAACCAAGGCAGATGGAGGAGTTCGGCAAAACGAACGAAACCACCAAAATTGGCGAAGTAATTCGTCAATGCGGAACACCGAATCCGCTGGTTGGAAACCAAGAATTACGGCCTCAGTAAACCCTCTGTTTGTAAAAGCAAAGGTCCAATGAGTCAACGGGCTGCTTCGAAAGAAGATGACCGCGGCGATCCAATCCGCTCCGCCGCCTAGTAGAACTAGGAAATAGAAATCAAGTGGATGTGGTTGCAAGACCACGAGAGGGGAAAAACCTCCGAGCCTGCAGAAAGCTCACGGTAAACCGAAAAGTCTCTGCTCCGTATGCATCCGCGTGATTGAAAGATCCTCCGCCGCGTATGGTAGACTTCCTGGGATAACCCATAGGAAGCGACGATAGCCCTGCCGTCAGTGAAACTGGAAATGGGGTTGCGAACAAGTCGGCAGCATTCATGCTGCTGGGGGTGTCCGTGAACTGTTGGGAATTCATAACCAGCAGGTGCCAAAAGAGGCTCGGCGCGCGGTAAACCGCTGGAAAAGCCTCGAACCTGGAGTTCTTCCTCCAGGGGAGATCGAAGACTACGGTCCTCGAAGGAAGTCGTTCCACCCTGCAACTCGTGAAGTCGGAACGTGGCTAAGGCACTTAGGCTAAGAAGGATAACCTAAGGCCGGAGCAAAGACATGCCAAGGTTGTTGCCGAGGGCATGCCTAGGAGGATAAGAGTTCCTCTCAGCGGTACACCGCAGAACAAAAAACTTGTTCCTGAATAGGATGGAATCAAGGGCCATCAAGGTAAGGAACGATCCTCTTCTCCTGAGGAGCGGTTGGTTGGAATCTCCCGCAAGGTAAACCTTGAATATGAAATGTCCCGGCGAAATTGGAGCTAGACAAGCCGTTAAACCGGAAAGCCGAGTGACACCACGCAGCGATGCGTGGCGTTTTCTTTATATGGGCCAAAAATCACGAAATCCTCGCAAAAAGAAAGGCGCTCTAAACTTTTTGGGGGGACCCTTGCAAATCCCACTAAAGAAAATGGGGGGACTGGACGATGGCTTCAGTCCCTTTTTTCGGTGCCCGGCCATTTACTCCAATTCCTCCGCCGCGGCGAGCCTCCGTCCCTTTGGAATCCCGCCTCTATCCAAAAATAGGGTGGTTCTTTGCCATCGGCGATCTTACCAAAGGGGCGCTCGCCGCGATGGATTTTCTCGGCGTAAAAGGCTCCCCCCAGAAAGTTTAGATAGGTGTCGAAAGTCCCCCCAGAAAGTTTAGAGGCCCCCCGCACCCCCCAACATGTTTAGAGCACTAAATAATTTTGATATTCTTCCGATAACATCGAGATTAATTATTCATCACCGAAACAGCCCGCATCGCGCTCCACGAGTCAAAATTGTGTCGACGTCGTCGGCACATTTTTCGTTTTACGTGAATCCACCGCACGATTATCGAACGGATTTCCGATCTTTCTTATCAGAGCACTACTGAAGTATTTCCATTGGTGAGTTCATTGGAACATCTTTGATTAAAAGTGTCAGAAAATATGTTTTAGTGTCAAAGGAAAAGCGGATTCTATCGAAAACTCCGACGCTAAACCCGACACTAAATATGGCGACAAAGAAAAAAAGATCCTTTCCTTCTTGCTAAACAACGGGCAGTGTAAGGCAAAGGACATTGCCTCTTCGCTAGGGTTTGGTTTGTCTACTACCAAAACTATTCTGTATCGACTGGTTGACGCTGGCCTGGTTTCTTCGGTGGGCACCGTAAAAAACAAAAGGTATTTCTTAGCTAAATAGTTTTCGTTGCCCATCCGAGT
>JAFVCC010000115.1 GCA_017479485.1 Bacilli bacterium | reverse complement strand
GGTTGCTCGAATTCTCGATTTTGCGGGTTGTGGGATCGTTGGCCGGTTTCTCCTTGAGCAGGCAAAGGAGCCACCCCTTCAGCGTCTGCACGTCGAAGTCGGAGATGGTCAAGGTCGCGGTGATCGCGCCGCCGTTCTCCGTCATGGAACGTTTGGCACGGGAATAGCTGATGGCGTTGGTTTCGACGGCTTCGTTTTGCCTCGGCATCGCGGCTAAGGCGAAAACGCCGAAGGCCATCGCCGTCGCGGGCAATAATCCCCAAAGAGCCTTTCTAAGTTTCATGGTTCTCTCTCCTATAGGAAAAACTTCTTTTTGGTATTGTACGCCCCATATACGCGATACAGGTGTCAATCCCGACAAAAAGGGTCAACGCCGATGCCGTCGAAACTGAATTGGATCCCAACCGGCCTTTTGTACCACGAATTTACCACGGGACTATTACTATGTAATAAGGTTTTCATTAACTGGTTCTCAATGCCCTAAATGTGGACAAACGCTTTCTGAGCCTGCCGAAACTTGCCCTAGCTGCGGTTACCCAATCCAACCTAACTCGGAACCCCGAGCAAACCGCATCCTCGGCGTACCGACGAAGGAAAAGCTTGAGGCCATATACCATTACGCGGTCGTCGGTGAGGAAGCGTATCCAATAACCATCGATAGAGTCGAAAGGACCAAAGACCAATACCGCATCCACTTTGCCATAAAGGACAAAGGCATGAGGAGGAGCTGCCTTTTCGTCGATGCGGATCAGCGGCTCTTTGAGACGATAGAAGAAGCGGAAGCCTTCATCGCGAGAAAATACTCGAAGGATAAATCTGATGACTCGGACGGAAACCCGGAAATATATGTACTGCGGTCCAATGGCCAATACATCATGGATTTCCACGAGGCCAAACATTACGAATCCAAGATGTCGGGGTATACGTTCCTTAAGAAATCAAGCGGGTTTGTGGAGGTGCAGGTTCTTAATTTCGGTAACTTAAGCGACGCCCAAAAGCTCTATTCGCGGGAAAGCGCGGAAGAGTACGCGAAAGAACTCAGCGAGCAGCTTGGCTATCCGATTGAAGCGGTGCGCTTGCTCGACGCAAGAAACGGGAAATAAAGCCATAACCTCAACTCACCAAATGCGCAGCGGTATCTTCTCGGGTGCCGCTGCGCATTTAATTTCGTAGGAGAAATGAATTGTTTTTATAAGAAAAGCACCGCAAAAGGGCGTTATTTTTGCTCTGATAGCCTCATGGAAAGACAAAGCGTAAATACGGTCTATAGGTAATAAAAATACGAGCAACCGGACCGAAATTCTAACCCAGGGGTCCCCTCTGATTTATGACCTTCCCAACGATTTTCCTTGAAGTCTTCTTGTAAATGCGGAAAATATGCGCATTGCGTCAGAGAGAATAATTGAAATGAAAACACGTCTACTTGCCTTAGCTTCGATCCCGCTGAGCCTTGCCGCCATCGCGGGAGCGACATCTTTACTTGGAACCCAAGGGGCCACCCCCTTCGCGGACACTTCCCCTTCCACCAGTGGGGTATGGCATCATTACCAAGCCCAAGAGACTTATATCGATGATAATGGCGAACGTATCAAGAACACCAAGGAGTACTACGTCGAATGCGGCAGTGGTGTCCACCAATTCGAAGCGCCCGTCTCACCCAAGCAACTCATCGAAGAAACCAAGCATCCCGACGTCAGTGAATTCGCCGTTAATGATGTCCGTTATGGTGACACTGTATGCACCGCGGGAATCAAATATACGGAGTCGGGCGACCATTATGTGGCGTCTATTGTCAATGACTACACCAGCGAAAAATACCTCACAGATCAAGTTCTTGCTGCGTATAACCACGGCAAACCGGTCACCCATGTTGAAGGTTTTGAAAACAAATCCATAACGAGCCTTTTGCTTCCTTCAACGGTCACCGATATTGCTACCGGTGCTTTCCATGACTGCACGCTTCTCACTTCCTTTACGATTCCTTCAACGGTCACTTATGTTGGAGCGAGTGTTTTCTTAGATTGCACTTCTTTAGAAACCTTGAATTATTACTCTTCCTACGATATCCAAGGCGATTTGTGCAATGGCTGTTCCTCTTTGACGACCGTCCACATCCGTGGAGAGGTGCGTAACATCGGGGCGAATGCCTTTGCCGGAACTGATCTGAAAAACATTTATTACTCTGGCTCGGAAGCTTCCTGGAAGAGCATCACCAAAGGCGACAATTGGTGCGGAGGCCTTACGCCGACAATTCACTTCAACTACGTGGCGTAGCGCTATCTGAATTCAAAAAGCCTCGTTCCGTGTCTTGTTAGGAGCGAGGCTTTTTTGTTCTAGCGTTCTTTAATAGGGGAGAAGCTGGTTTTTGGAAATGCAGCGCGCCTAGTCTTCCTCTTTCTTGCGATTAAGGACGTTCTGGTAATGCTTTTCTCTTGTGATGCCGAAGTGTTCCTGTAATTCCTTGAGGCGCCTATTGAAGCCTTCCACCTCTTCAAGGGTATAAATGGGGTGGGTGAGTTGTTCTTCAATGTATTCTTCCGCGGATTTCATATTGAAGGCGAGCTCCGAGATTAGCGTCACATTGCCATAAGGGAACACCGACATGGGGTAAAGCTTGGGGAAGCCTTCTCCCCAAAGGTTCTTTAACCGTTCCTCGTGGGTTTTGTTTTGGACAACGGGGTTGACGATGTCTTGATTACCCTCCGCGGTCCTGCCCTTCCAGGAAGGGTCCTCCGCCTCCCCTTTGACGAGTGCGGCTTCGCCCTTGGTCTCCAAAAGGAAAATGCCTGCGGTAGAAAGATAGAGGTGGTCGAGTTCGCTCGAAAGGTCTTCCTTTTCCTCAAGGAAGACATCGTGATAAACATAGCCTCCATGCTTTTCTTTTAGGACATGAAGCATCTCGTCGACTTTGTCTTCGGCGCGGTCGCGGATTTCCTCATGGGCTTTGGCTAATTTGACGCTTTCGGGGTTCTTCCGCGACTTCTCGGCGCGGATGAACACGATCGCGACAAGCAACAAGATTAAGATAACTAAAGCGACGATCCACATAAGCGACACCATGATAAAGCAAGGAGGAAAGTAGGTACACGCGAATTGTGCGCTTTTCATGCTTTTCCTTATGCTGCTTTTTACGAAATTAGGGGTAGCGTGGTTCGCACTTAGTCCTTATACTGTGTACATGTCCTTTCCCGTAGTGGCGTCTAATGGAAGCGCCGCTACGGATTTTTTATCTCAAGAGGGGATCCATTGTCTTAAAAAGCACCTCAAAAATCCGCGCTGCTTTTGGGTTTATGGATATCCGTTATGAGGCGATATCCATAGGCTTTGCTGCGGTTTTCATCTCAGACCGTCGATACTGCTTCTTCGATGAAATGAAGGGAAAAGCATAGCGGTAAAGATTAAAGCAGCTCGATGGAGGCGATGGAGAGGTAGGGATTAGTGGACGTGACTTTGAAGGTGATCCTCGTATTGAGGTAACCATTAAAGGTAACCGAATTGTTGGAGATGGTAGCCGTGTCTTGAGGATAACTGCCATAAACCAAAGCGTGGGGCGAGATAGATACGTCCTGATCGATGATGGACTCCGTAACGACCGTCTCGTTCAGTTTGTCGATTTGGGTTCTTGTCGCGTTGAACTTGAAGGATATCGGGCTGCCGACGGTGACGGGATTAAAGGCACAGGTGTACTTGTCGTCTGAGGTGTCTCTTATTAACGAAAGGCTACGGGGGCTAGATTCGCTATAGGCGGTGACTTGGATAGCGGAAAGTGTCACTGCGGGGTAAACGTTGACTAAGGCGTTACGTTTCTCTTCGTTTTCGGTAATCCCCGCATACTCGAGATCGGATTCGATGCGCTTCTGCATGGAAACGTAGAACTCGTCCCCTTTGATGCCGTCATGGTCGATGTTGGTTTCCGTGACCTCGACGGAACGGATGGAGTTGTACCTAGGATTAGCGACGGTATTGAGGTCGAAGAGCTGATGATGGTAAGTCCGGGTGATGCCAAATACCTTTTCCCCAGCCTCGTTATAGGCCGCGGTTCTATCGGTGGATTCCGAGTAAGACACGTAATAAAGATTCCCTTCCTTGGTGCTGCCAAGCATCCCGGAGAGACGGTTCAAGATAAAATTTGGTGCCAGTTTCACCCTAAGATTCGGGATGCTTACTTCGTTGTAGTCATAGGTGAAGTGGGAAGACTCTTGTCCAGACGAACTTACTTCCGAGCTTTTGGTATAGGTTATCTTGCCTTGGCCGCCGACGGCATATTCGGTTTTATTCGTACTGAGGGATCTTGAGGTCACGGCCTTGCCGATGGTTCGGATATGCTCGATTGAGCCTTCGTTGACGGCGTATTGCCTTGAGGTGCCATAGAAGCTTATGGCGTTTTTGACGTTGGAGGTGATCGCTTCCGACATGTTTGAGTTGAGATGATAGGAAGTGTTGCTGATGCTAGCTCTAGTAACCTGGTTTAAGGAAGACGTGATGGAATCCCATAGCTTCAGATATTCGCTGCCGCTATAAACGATTCTTAGGTCTACGGACGGGATGCCGGTATCGTAGCCGACTACGTCGTTGCTTGAGTTAGTTGGTTTATTGCAAGAGAAAAGCAAGAAGAGGGAACTAATGGATAAAATCAAGTTGCGTTTCATGGTGTTGCTCCTATGGGAATAATCCTACCACATGTAGTGGTGGGCTTAACCTAGCATTAGGGGAATCACGAGGAGTGACATCGGTTGAAACACTTGGGGTGCGGGTGAGGCTAGGCTATTTCGTTTCGGGGGTTTCCTTGCCAAACTAAATGCCCAAAAAAACGCAGCGCATCTTTCCCTATGACCGATCGCGTGCCTTCTCACCTATGGCGAAGAGAAAACGGAGGGTCACCACGACAAATCTAGTCATCCGAAAAAAGTGATATATGCTACTAGCGTGATGAACGCCTTGCCTTTATACTTACTGAGCATATTAAGTCCGCAGCGGTGGTGGTTCATACGCCGCTGCATTTTCTTTTTTAGTACTATTTCCTTAAAAAGCAGCTCAAAAAACAGTGCTGCTTTTGGGTTTGAAAGCTTCTAGCGTTGCTACCGTTGGATATGTTATCTGTGAGTAGGCATAAGTGGCGGACTAGTGCTAGGCAAATATATAATTTGCGGGAGAGAGGAGATGCAAAGATGCCTCAAAAGACGCTTGATGCTCTATATTCCGTATGCCGCAAAACCTTTGATACGAATTATCAACAATTGAGGCAAACGGACGATCCTAAGCTGAAACTCGTGGACGCTCTTTACTGCGAGATCTGCGCAAATACGATTTCTTTATGCGTTGAACTAACGTGCGATTTGACGGATTCTCCATCGATGGAGACAAGTTGCCGTTCGATTCTTGAGGCGATAATCCTCTTACGAATGGTTTTTCGAGAGGAATTAGACCAGGAGCAAATCGCGAATTTTGAGAAACAATCAGCCTTGCTTTTCTATGGGAACATATTCGATACGGCAAAAGAAGAGGAGGACGAACTCTTCGATAAGAACGAAGCCGAGTCGATGAAAAAGAAAATAGAATGGATTGTCTCAGATTGCGAAGGGGCTTTGGAAGCGTATCGCAAGAAATACGGCGATAAATTTGACGAGAGGGCATCCCGAAACGCAATTCGGGAAGGCTTGTTCTTTTCACGCAAGAATCCGGCGAAAGGGAAGTCATTTACCAACCTCTTCAATTCGCATATGTCGGATGTCGATCCGAAAGGGTTAATGTACAAGCGCGTTTCCTTCTTTGCCCATCCGTGGTACTTAAGTGACATAGATGACCTGGCTTGGCTAAGAGAGGAACGATTTAAAGACGTTGCGCGCTGTCTGGAATTAGTACAAGAACTCTTCGCGGATGAATTAGAGAATGCTTCTTCAAGCGATGGCGCCATTGAACATGATTTGGATGCCTTGGGCGTGCATCTAAAAAGAAGCCAAGCCATAGAGTCCATATGCTCGGACCTATCCCAAAGGTCGCCAACATCGGAATCGGAGGTTTCCTTTTCGTCCCTGTGCTTTGCTTTCCTTCGTGACTTGCTGACCGAGATGAACATCATGAATGGCCTCGGTTTTCCAGAGATGGCCCTGTCAAAATTTCAGTCTATCGCTGAGTTTTGGGCAATGAACGCAATACTTAACAACGCAGATGGGCAAAAGAAATATGCTGCTCTCCACCGTGCCTTCGACTATTCCACCAGGGTCCAGATTCGTAACCTCGGTGGCTTCGATGAGCTTGGTCTTAAGGAAGACCGGGTATTAAAGAACGCACTTGAGTCGGCTTTCGATAATCCGTCCATTTCATTTGAAGATTACAAAGCAAACATTTCTAAGAATAGTCTTCTTTTCCTTAAGGGCGAACCCGTCGAAAGCGCCCCTAGTTTCCTTGATATCGTTCGTCAAGGGGTGGAAATTGTGTTCCCTCCGGATCGCATTAACAAGCGGAAAGGGTTCGTTCTATCCTACTTATTCAGTATCGACGTCCACCATGCAACGGGGTTCTGCTATACCGAAAATAGAGATTGCTGGCTTTACCTTTCGCATCTGGGATTGGCGCGAACTTACGAATCTATTTGGTTTTTCGTATGGCTGATGACGCTCCCTCCAAACGAAGATCCCACGGTTAAGTCGCATCTCGAAAGCCTGATTGAACTCATCAACGATGAAAACCAAGAAATCGTCAATCTGAATTTGAAATACCCGGAGTGCTAAGTATAATTTCGGCGTGGTCCTCGATTCCCTTCTCCATAAGGAGGTGCAAAACTGAGAATCACTGTCAATTTGACCTCGAGGCATTTATCGAGGATGCTCGAGTAGGAATCAAAAAACGGTATCGGACTCAGGAGGCCTACGCATTCGCCTATGGCGTGTGCAGGGCGACCATGAACTCGATGTTGCGGCATCCGCTGGACATTGAGTTCCAAGACCTGCTCCGAATCGCTTCCGACTTGGGATTAGACCTGCGCGACTACCTGCGTTAACGCGGTTAGGGCCTGCAGGTCCTTTCTTTTATCACCGATTCTTTGACAAAACGTGACGCCTTCTATTTCACTACATATATTAGAGGCCTAAAAGGAGGTCACATACCAAAGAAAACATCAATGCAACCATCCACCTCGTAGACATCGCGGGGTACAAAGAAGAGAAAGAGGAAGCGGTGAAACTCAT
>JAFVCC010000019.1 GCA_017479485.1 Bacilli bacterium | reverse complement strand
CCTTGCCTCCAGCGCTTTTGCGATTATTGCCGCCGTCTTGCAAAGAAACTATGCGCGCAAGCAACTTGAACTTTCGTCCAAGGAAGCCGGCGTCACTTATGAAATGATTAACGGCGTTCAAAAAATCCGTTTGTCGGGATCGGAGAAACGAGTCTTTGCTAAGTGGGCGGGAGCCTACTCGAAGGTGGCGAGGGCGACTTATAATCCTCCTTTGATTTTGCGCTTAGCTCCTGCGATTAACTTATCGATTACTTTAGTGGGCAACATTGTTTTGTATTTCATTGCCTCTAGAACCGGCGTGACGGTCGCCGATTATATGGCTTTTGTCGCAAGCTATGGGGTGCTTTCCGCCGCGTTTACCTCATTGGGCCAGATGGCAGGAATCATCTCCACGATTCAACCCACCTATGAATTGGCGCGTCCCATACTTACGGCCGAGACGGAGCAAAACCAAGGCAAAACTGTCCTTGATTCAATCAAGGGGAACATCCGCTTGGAGGATGTATCCTTCCGGTATAGCGAGGATAGCCGCCTAATCCTGGACCACCTTTCCTTAGATATAAAAGAAGGCGAATATGTCGCGCTGGTTGGCTCAACGGGTTGTGGCAAGTCTACCTTTGTCCGGCTTCTTCTTGGGTTTGAAAAACCAACCCAAGGCAAAGTCTATGTCGATGGCCACGATATGGAAGAACTTGACACGAACGCACTGCGAAGAAACATCGGAACCGTCATGCAGAACGGCTCCCTCTTCCATTCGGACATCCTCTCCAATATCATCATCTCTGCACCGAACCTTACGGAAAAAGACGCGTGGCGTGCAGCAGAAATTGCAGATATCGCCCAAGATATCCGAGAGATGCCCATGAGGATGAAAACCGTCATTTCCGAGGGCCAAGGTGGCATCTCGGGTGGGCAGAAGCAACGCATCATGATCGCTCGCGCTATCGTGCACCAGCCGAAGATCCTAATCTTTGATGAGGCCACCAGTGCCCTCGACAACAAGACGCAGAAGAGCATTTCCGAATCCATCGCGAAACTTAACTGCACCCGTGTTGTGATCGCGCACCGCCTTTCCACGATCCAGCACGCCGATCGCATCTTGATGCTGGAAGGCGGTAAAATCATTGAAAGTGGAAACTACGAAGAGCTTATCGAGAAGAAAGGGCGCTTTGCCGAATTGGTAGAGCGGCAACGTCTCGACCGGAAATAATGGAGGCATCAAATATGAGGTATACGCTAGAACAAGGAAAAGTGACGTTCTTCCTCGAAGGAGAACTCAATACGCTTACTTCCGAAGATGTGGAAATAGAGATTGATGATGTGCTGAAGGGACAACGCATTGACTCCATCGTTTTCGACATGGGAGACCTTATCTATATCACTTCGGCAGGGCTACGAATTCTTGTTCGCTTGAAGAAGATTTACAATGACACGCGGCTTGTTCGAGTACAGCCGGAGGTATATCACGTCCTGGAGATGGTTGGGTTCAATCAATTGTTCTCTATTGAACGGGCGGCTTAAGTGAGCCACGGTATATCATTTCCAAAAATATATGGTTTTTGCAGGCAAAAATAACAATATTTATCCTAGATTCATCCCGCGCTGCAACGCGTTTCATGCCGCAGAGCAAAATGGAAATTTGGATCAATCAAGGTTGTTCTATGAAAAAGAAACAAAAAGGAACGATAATTAGTTCGGCTGGGGGCGAAAGGAACGATATATGAACGTTTTTCTTGTAGACGATGAGCCGTTGCAACTGCTTCGTTTGGAAAAAGCAGTAAAAGAGGTTTTGCCTGATGCGACCCTATCGAGTTTCAGCAATTCGGTAGAGGCGGCGAAATCGGCAAAAGAACGCACCGT
>JAFVCC010000114.1 GCA_017479485.1 Bacilli bacterium | reverse complement strand
CTGTCCTATAAAGTTCTCGACGGAGACCTCCTTGTTCCTCGAGTTGGAATCACCTTCGCCAAAAAGCGTCGCAGTAAGAAATATACCTTCTTCGGTTATGGCCCGGACGAATCCTATATCGATAAGCGCGTCCATAACCAAATGGGTGAATTCACCGCGGTTATTGGGGCGGAGATTCCGAGCAACCTAAAGCCGCAGGAATGCGGTTCCCATTATGGGTCGAGCTATCTTAAGATGGACCAACTCTCCATCACCGCAGATCAGCCTTTCTCCTTCTCGGTTTTGCCTTTTTCCCGCGAAGACCTTGAGCAGGCTCGGCATAACTATGATTTAGTCGATGCAGGACTCGCGCACTTCTCCTTAGACGTTGCCATGGCAGGCATCGGAACTGGATCTTGCGGCCCACGGCTCGATAAAAAATACTGGATACCTAGCGAGTTCCAGAACACATTTAAAATCTATTTCTAATCGTCCATCCCAACGCATTCCAAATCACTTCATTTTTGCAAACTACGTTATCAAAAAACCCTTGCAAAACCCATCTGCTTTTCATTTTTCGTAACAAAAGTGGCGCTTTTGCGGAAATATATCAAATTTCTAAAAAGTGCCGTTTTGCGTCGATTTTTCCAACGGTTCTGCAATATGCCTACCGAAGTGAAGCGATGCGTTCCAAGCAATCGTCGATGGAGACGATCGCATAGTCTCGATTCTCTTTTGCAAGGCGGCCACTTAACGCTTGGGCTAAGGTGGATTTGCCGCTGATCAAAGGTCCATTGAGCAGAATGACTTGGTTCATGATGTTTTCAGCATGTCCCCACCGAAAGAAGATTTAAAGGCCTTGGCACGCACTAGCGAGGAGTTATCCCGTATAGTCTAAGGAGCATCCTTTGTTATAATTTGAAAAACCAGGAGACAACAGATATGAGAGAAGAACTCTTAAAAGGCTTATCCGAGAAACAAATCGCCAAGGTCAAAGCTTGCAAGGACCAAGGTGAAATTCTCGCCATCGCCAAAGAGGAAGGCGTCGAGCTGACCAGCGAGCAACTAGAAGCCGTCTCTGGCGGAAATTGCCTCAACGATTTCGATTGTCCTAAGTGCGGCCAAAATATCGACGGTTCCAGCTGTGACGATTATTACAACTACGTCTGCCCGCATTGCGGATATCGATTCCGAAGAGCGAAAGGCATCATATCCTAATCACCGGTGCACTTTGTCACTCACTGAATACCGCTCGTTTTCGGGCGGTTTTTAAATGGATTGCGAGCCCCTCTATGAACGCCCGGCAATTCTTTATCAGTAAGATTCCAATACTGGTTCAGGGAATTTGGCATTATCTGATGGAGCCTTTTGGCGAACCTTGTAAGGGATCCCATGTTCCTCCAGCTGATGCAGAAAACTTTTAATGACGTAATCTTCTTGAAAGGCCTGATGGACCGAGAGAAAGATCTTGCCATTGACGGCAGCGACCTCGGTCTCGAGCGAATTAGCGGAAGGAACATGGGTCCAGAACTCCAGAATGTATGGGCTTAAGGCCTTCAGCTTCCATTGGCCAACATAACTAACGATGTAAGTATAAGCAGAGTCTGCGCCACCCATCATCCGGCCAAAGGCTTGCTTTTTTGCCTCCAGGGTCGGACATTTTTGCAAGATGGACCGATAATAGCTTGCCATTCCCATTTGTTTTGCATAGACGCTATCGGTATCGCTTTGAAAGAACGTCGAGCCCCGATGGACTGTGCATTGCTGTTCAAAGGGCAAGGCCCTCACGCGCTCCGTGTACGCAAAAGAAACTCCGTCGATACAGTTATGATGGGTTTTTTCGGCATGAAGCATGGGTCTAGCATTAACCACGTACTTGCTCATAATCGCCTTTTTCGTCTTTGGATAAAGTGCATCGATGGCTCTAGCGAAAAGAATGGTTGCCATTGTTCCCGGGCTAGCATCGTTGGCCGAGCCAAACGAAACGAAGGCAGCTTCTGGAATCTCGATATCCCAGATTTGCGGCGAAGACGGCGTCAAGCCTGCATCGCGAGACAAGGAAAACACCGGAACGGCCTCAGGCGCTTTCTTGCCCGAAAGATCAACCGGCGGCAGGTTTTCTAACGGATCGACCATTTCTTCGGGCGAAAGAGGATCATCCAACGTCCGAACTCCCGCGTGATCGGTTACGCCATAGCGTTTTTCGCAATAATAGAAGAGCAAGGTGGCCAGTAGTTGGTACATGCCGGTTCCGTCTGTGATTCCATGATAAACGTCGAGATAGACCCAGTCCTCGTAATAGCAGACGCACCAGACGTGGAAGTTGGTTTCCGGGGCATTCAGGCAAACGCTGCGGTCGGTATGTAGTAAAGCAATGGGGGCGGGGTTGTCCTCATAAAAGAACTTCTCGCCATCCCTTTTCATGCGAACACAAAAATAGGGATAACGTTGTCGCGTCTTCTCGATCGCTTCCTTTAAAACCTCTTCGTCGACCTGATTCAGCAGCCGAAGTTTTAGGCGGACCGTATAGTCCAAATTGATGCCAAAGCTTCCCATCACGGGCAGCACCTCTCCCAAAGTTACATTGTGCATGATTTATTCCTTTCCCTACATACGTTTGTTCTTTTGTTTTGATGATTTTGCGTAAGGGCGCCCATAAATACTACGGAAGGCGTGCGACTAGAGAGAGCGAAGAGTCGCTTATTCTCAATCGATGTCTTTTTCAACAATAAAGAAGCTGTGGCCTTTGGGTAGATCTTTTAGTTCACCGGCGACGTTATAACCGTTTTTTAAGAAGAAACCGACGTTCCAATCATAGATCTCTTCGGAAACAATCTTAGTCGCGCCCTTCTCTTTCGCCTTCTTTTCAAAGTGTCGAATCAATAAAGACCCTAATCCTTGATGGCGGTATTTTTCGTCGACCCAGATCTTCCAAATCCAGCCCACATCAAATTCGTTGACTCCCGCCATGATCGCGGCAACCGCTTCTCCTTTTTCGTTGACTAGCTTCCGATTGATTTTGATGTAATCGTGTTTGGAGTCGAGGTGCTGCTTGATGTATCCCTCGTCAAGTTGTTCGCAGATATAATCTTCGTCCTCCTCATTGCCATCTAATATTTGAAATTCGATGGGTTTTTGCGGTCTTTTTGGAGCATTTTTATCTACCAACTTGAATAGGCTGTAATCCATATGCCCTTTTGGGCAGTCCTTTATGGTGCTGAAGACCTGGTAGCCATGTTTTTCATAAAAAGGCCTCGCCTGAAAATCCCAAGTTCCCAAAAAGATAATGTAGCAGCCTCTATCTTCTGCGGCCTTTTCTACCGCTTGCAAAGCATGCGATCCAAGTTCTTGATGGCGATATTTCTCATCGACCCACATATCGTCGACATAGAATCCGCCCCACCCATAAGCATTACCGCCGCAGCCCGCGATGATTTTGCCGTCTTGATCCACTATTTTCTTGCAAATCAGTTCTTCTTCTTTGCTAAAGCCATCAACAACTGGGACGAGTTGATAATAATAGTCGTAAACGAGCGCTTCGATTCTCATAGAATCCTTGCGAGCGCTTCTTCTTAATCGTAGTTTTTCCATTATTCGTTCTCCTCCGATCAGGTTATCGCAGTTCAGAAAATTCTGTCTAAACGGCGCCGCTAGGCTTTACCCGTTGCATTTAATGTAACAGTTTCTACCGCTATAGGATAAGGGAAAGCAAGAAGGCATGGCTACGAAAGAGCGACTAATATAGGCCGGAAGTTGGCGCTGCCTTAAACGCAGTTTTTGTTCCAATTCAATCAAAACAAGCATCGGCCAACCCTTGTGGCCTGGCTTTATCTATCTTTATATCCGTGAAAACGATATGCCTCGGCTTATTATTCCTTGTCTCCTCCTTCCCCGCCTTCCTCGCCCAGAGTAATGAGCAAGCGCCTCGGCTAAGACAAGGGGACGTCTTCCATTTTGGAATCGTCGACGAGAAATGCCGTTTTGATGCCCGCTTCAAAGTCCTAGACGGAGAGAATACAAGTACCGGAGAAGAGGGACTATTTTTGTTTCTTGAAAGCCTCGTTTCGGACGATGGAAAGGCCGTAGCGTTTCGAAAAGAGAAAGACGAAGAACACAATTCGTATACGGGGAGCGATGCGAAGGCGTGGTGCGCCCGTTTCTTCGAAGACCATTTCAGCGCATTAGAAAAAGAATATATCCTTCCGACGTTCTGCTCTGATGAGCCCTATTCCGTTCCTGCCGCCTTCGGGTTTGGAGGCAAAACACCAAGCGTCGACTTCACCGCGGAGGAAAACATCCTTGATGGCGACTACGTGTTTCTTCTTTCTGCAAAAGAGGCCTCGAGCGAACGCTACGGGCTAATCGACGCCCAAAGCCGTCTTGCGTCCTATGAAGGCGTCACCGCTTCCTATTGGCTCCGCTCGCCACATGACCGAAGCAACTTTCCTAACGATGTAGGAATTGTTTTCTATAACGGCTGGCTCATGGACTTCATTCAGCATAATGACAATGTGTTTGGGGCGTCTCCAATCTATATGCGTCCTGCCTTAAATCTACGCAAAATCCCCAGTGAGGAACTATGTATCATCGGGGAAAACCAGTATTGCCTAAAAGGGGACAAAGAGCGATTCCTCGTCCCTAGCGAAGCTCCTTCCTACAAGCAGCGCAACCCACTTCCGATGCTTCTTGCGATCGGCATTGCCTCTTTGTTAATCCTAATCGGAACCCCAATTGTAATCGTCATCCTTGTAAAACGGCATAGGAAAAAGAAGCACATAGGGAATTAGGTTGGCGCAATCCGTCCATTTTGGCAGAAACGCATGTACAGGCCATGTCTTTTATTCTGGGGCCGAGCGCAAAATCACGGCATAATCAAAGATTCGACAAACCTTATATATAAATTGAAATGCTGCAAAAAACGCGCAAAATGTGCAGATGCACCGAAAAGTTGCGCCAACTTGTGCGTTACTTTTTGCCAAGGTACGCCCATGATTGATGCCGCGGAGGTTCGCAAAGAGTGGAATTTCATCAGAATTTAAAATATCTAAGAGAAAAATGCGGCATGACTCAAGAAGAGCTTGCAGAGCAGCTCGGCATCACGAGGCAAAGCGTCTCAAAATGGGAGCTCGGGATTAATGAGCCAGACCTCCCGACGATTCGCGCGTTGTGCAAGATTTTAGGTTGCAGTTATAACGCGTTACTCGGAGGGGAAGAGGTGGACGTTCAGGAAAACGTAAGCGTCCCACGGGCTGAGCCAAAAGCAGAAAAAGGCCAATATCGTCTATATGTTTCCCAGATGGTGTGCTTTATCGTCTACCTTGCCGTTAGTTTGCTCTTCTCCTTTTTTCCATTCTTTATCTTTCCTAGCGCCTCACTTCTATCGTTCTTTCACGTTGCCTTCGGCGGAGTCGACAACATGAATTTTGTATCTGTTTTGGTCTTATTCTCTGGCGCCGCTACAGCGACGATGATGGGCCTGCTCGCCTTCTTGCCCACAAGAAGCGTCAGCCTCTTCAAGGCAAGGGACGCTTTGCTGATTTCAGACGTCGCCTTAATGCTGTACTGCCTTGTGTTTAGCCTTCAGGCCTCTTGCTTTGGCCCGGGCGTTATACTGCTCTTTTTGACAGATCTGGTCTTTATGGTCCTGCATTTTCTCGTTCCTTCTTTAAAATGTGGCGGATTTGCGGGGATTTATGGCGAAAACATGGTGAAATCCGCGGATCATGACCGCTATGTTTTTGCCTCCACTTTAATGCTTGTGCTGGCTGTGTTCTCCCTAATTCGCATCAATATCAATCCCGGTGCCACTACTTTTTTGGCCGCTTTGTATTGGACGTCAGGGTTGATTGGTTTCGTTGCTCTTGTTGCGTTTGCTGTTTTGTTCTTGGCGCTTCCTCCTAGAATCGGGAGAAAGGGCATCAAGATCGGCGCCTTGATTTCTTTGGCCTGGGTGCTTGCGTTCGGCATCGTTATCGCGGACTTCGCCCTTTTGCCGGCACTTCTTTTCTACTGGTTGTCCGTCATCGGTGTCATTGTCGCCGTTTGTCTGACCAAGACTCCGAAAAACCGTGAATCTTGTTAAAAAGACCGCCATTACAGGCAGCCAAATTAAGTGGCACTTTAAAGCTTTAGGGGTTTTGAAAAAGGCTCCCTTAAAGTTTTAGTGCTGGCCCAAAAAGCTTGGTCGTCCGCGGGGCACCGTGGGCCTCGTTTCGGCGCCGGGGGCTGTTGCAATCACTCAGTCAAGTAACAATACAAAATCGATCTAGAAAAAAGTTTAGAGCGCCCAATTTGGTAGTGTTTATCGACAAACCGTTGTTATAAAATCAAAAGGAATTAGGGGATTTGACTATGAAGGCAGAATTACTAAACGGCTTAACTGAAGAACAGATTGCGAAAGTTAAAGCGTGTAAAAGCACTGAAGAAATGTTAGCTCTAGCTAAAAATGAAGGCATCGAATTAACTGATGAACAATTAGAAGCTGTCAGCGGTGGCTGCACTATGCCAGAACCGAAACCTGTCGTTTGCCCACAATGTGGAAAAAGCGATTATGACGAAAAAACATTCACTGATGGAATTTATAGCTTTACATCTTATACATGTAAGCAGTGTGGACGTATTTGGTATTAATAAAACAGAAGAGTTTACGAAAACGAAAAACAATACTCAATTTCAGTCTTTGTGACCATAATCGTGTCGGTGTTAATTCTTCTTTTAAAGATCTCCGCCAAAGAGATAATTTCTTTTTCGTCAACATCGATGATAACGACTCTTAAACTGGTCTCGGTTGTATAGCCTTTATCGTGTTTGTAACCCCCGTCTTGGGTCAGCAAGGAAAAGTTGATGCCTTTATCTTTGCATACTTCTTTAAGGATATCTTTAACTTCATCGATGCTTAAAGTTTCTAAATAAGTATCCTTATCTTTAACACCAATAAATATTTCGTATTTAAAGCCTTTTTTAAACATAAAAAATCCTTACAAAAGTTCTATTTTAAGAGGGTTTCTAATGATTAATGAGCTTTCTTGGCTCATATACATTGAGAGGTTTTTCGCTAATTGGATAATCTCTCCTTCATTCGCGCCGATAATGTTGACACAAACAGAATTCTCAATTTGAAAATTTCCATCTTCATATAAATAGCCACCTTGCGCATAAAATAATGAAAAATCAACTTCTCGGCTAGCAAAAAACTCAACAATCAATTCTTTGAGTTCTTTGCTCGTCACATATTCATTATCAAAATATTGGTCATGGCATCCGATAAAGATTTGATATTCTAGTTTTTCATTCATGAAATCATTATAAGATTCGATTCATAGTTATCGATAAATACTCAGTATTTACCGGGCTTTATTTTTTACAATCATCACCGGTAAAGGAGCGATAACAATCCCAGCAAAAATATTTTGTGGTTGTTAAATTTGCGGCGGAAACCTTAAAATCGCTGCCTCCACAGAAAGGGCAATTTGTAGGAATGGTTGAACACATACCACCGCTGACGGCTTCGAGTTGTTCATCGCTTAATTCAACGCCTTCTTCTTTGGCGACCGCTAATACTTCTTCAGTATTTTTGCATTCCCTGATTTTAGCGATTTGTTCTTCGCTTAAACCTTTTAATAATTCTTCTTTCATATAACAAACCTATAGAAGACCTGTATCCCATGTTGCTCCACAATCGTTACAAGTGAATCTGTATCCAGAGACACGGTGAGCAAAGCCAGTCGCTCGTTTTGTTAAATTTGTAGAGCCACAATTAGGGCAGTGGACAGTTTCTTTAGAGCATCCTCCAGAAACGGCTTCGAGTTGTTCATCGGTTAATTCAACGCCTTCTTCTTTGGCGATTGCTAATACTTCTTCGGTATTTTTGCATTCCCTGATTTTAGCGATTTGATCTTCGCTTAAACCCTTTAATAATTCTTCTTTTTTCATATTACTGTGGCCTTTTATGCTTTCATATTAGCAAATCGATTTTTGCCCTCACAAGGAAAACCAATGATAATAGAAATAACGCAAAAGCTTACTCACAAATAGATATATGGAAGTCAACGCGGACATATAGAAATGATCGTCTGTTTTAACTTCTATCCTTGGGTCATTATTAATAAACGAATTGTTTGGCAGGCTTTGATGTTTTTGATAGAAGCCAAGGCCACTTTGCATACACTAAGCTTTGGCCACAACCAGGTTCATTTCTAAGATTCATAATCCCAAATCGAGTCCATTTTTAGGACATAACGGGCCGCATCTCAAATTCATATCCCGGCATAGTCCTTGATGGCCCTCCTTAGCCTTTTCTCTTCTAGCTTCAGTTCGGCAAGCGAACGTTTGGCCGATAGGTAAGCCTCCCGTTCGGCCTCGGCATGGGCAACCTCCTCGCTGCCGGGGAGCCCGATGTAAACAGAAACGATTTTCTTCCCTTCCCTGTGCTTGCGGTAGACATAACTAACGCCGCCAATGCGGCAGACGGACAGATATCCCTTAGGATGGGCGGAGATCTCGGCCATAAACGCATCCTGTTTCTGCAGATTGCGTTCCAACTCTTCTTCCATGACTCCTTGGAAAATCGACATCCTCGGTTCCTCCATGAACATTCAACTAAACTACATTATATATTTCAATGCATATATGTAGTTTAGAAATGGGGTATCAAATTATTGTTCTCTTGTATCGCCTTCGATTGCGTTTTCCATTTGTTAGCGTGGAGGAAAACGTTCCTGACGATATGCATCAAGAACGTATTAATCTGCATGGCAGTGCAAGACTTTGACGTTTTTGATAGTCAAAAACGAAACCCCCTGCGCGAAGGTTGAAACCCCCAATAAAAGAATAATCCATTAAGCCCTCTACACGCTTAGCTCCCTGAGGTGCGAACGCTTCCCTATGAAAATAATTCTCCGCGGTTTATAACGAGAAATTCAAAGATAAAGCGCGGAGGATGGGTATTTTATGTTCGTTCTCCGCGGTTTATAACGCGTTTTTTAAGGATAGAGCGCGGAGAATGGTTTTTATAGAATTCGGTTTTCGATCGGAGAAAGAGCGTTATGGCCCGACATCCGAGCAAATGCGAATGTTGCCTTTAAGCATTATGTTCCGGGAGGAAAAGCTCATCCAGAACGATGACTCTTGTTGCCCCTATGAGCGCAATAAGCGTTTGTTACTCGTCTTTTTTCTCCGCATCGATTTCCCCTTCAAAAGCCCCGATAGAGATGTCTATGATTTTTTGATACCTGCTTTTTTCCGCTTTGGCAATGTGTATACCACTTCTCCTCGTTATCTTTTAAATGTCGATATTTAATCGAGTAGAGCGGCGAGGGTTTAATCTCGCCCGCCCTCTCACACTACCGTACGTGCGGTTTTCCGCATACGGCGGTTTCAATCAACATAACGCCTCCCTACGTCTAAGGTAGGGCTCATGCGTTTGCCTTTTCCTCCTTTCCGCTCGGATTCCAATTTCCTTACGTTTTCCTCAGCAAATCCGCCCCGTTTTGGCAAAACAATGTGACGGAACGCCGACAAAATAATGTGACGCGCAACACTTTTGAAGTGATTTTGTGCCTCATTTGGCGCGGCTGTGCCGAATGCGGCACAAAAAGGATCCGATGGCATCTGCACAGGGAAATCAATTATGGATACGGGTTTTCATGTAGGTTTGCCCAGCGGCGGACTCTCACCGCAGGCACGCGACAATGCCTATCACACAAAAAATCCCCGATTTGTATCAGGGATATTTGGTTTAATCGGTTTTACTATGGATTAGTTAATTAGGAAGAAAACATCCTCTTTTTTCAACTAAGCATAATTTAATTCAATTGGTTAAAGATTGATGTCACCATCAGAGCAATGAATAACGCTGAGGCCGGTGTAACTATACCAACCATCACTCTTTGACACGTTGTTCCACTCTTCAATAGTGCCTGCAAAATTGATTGTCTTAAAATTGGAACTGTAATAGAAAACGTTGCTTCTAATAGATGTGATAGATTTTGGAATATTGATCTCTTTAAGGCCATTTATGGTGGCGAAAGCAAATTCACCAATTGTTTTTAACCCTTCAGGCAATGTAATGGAAGTAACCTCACTACAAGATTGGAAAGCAGATCTATCGATAGCGGTTAAATTAATTCCTTCTTCGAAGACAATGCTACTGACTTTATAACAGCAAGTAAAAGCACTTCTAGAAATGGTCGTAACAGACTTAGGAATAAAAATCGAAGTAAGCGCCGTGCACATATCGAATGCCCATTGGCCAATAGTAGTTAAATGAGAATCTGCTTCAAAAGAAACTGTTGTAAGCCCAGTGCAGTATTCGAAAGCGCTGCTTTTAATAGAAACGATGGTGTTAGGGATTGTAACGGATGTGATCGCGGCGTTTCTATAAAAAGCTTCATCTTCAATTGAAGTAACTGGCAATTCACCAATCATAGATGGAATAACTACACTACCAGAGATCTCGGATGTAACCGATGCGATACTATAGGCAGTTCCCGCAGAATTGATCTTGATGCCGTAGTGAGAAATAACTTGTTTATCAAATAATTCGCTTTCAAATTCTGCGCAGATGCCGAGGGAACCAGTGTTGTTGCCGCTTGGTTCGACGCCAACGCCAAAGTAAGAATTGACGGTTTCAGTGACTACATGTTTTTCATCATTTCCGCACACGATAGTCGCTGTACATTTAGATTTATCGTCGTTCCATTCATAAACTGGAGTTCCCCAATTATGTCCTTTTGGATTAAGAACGCGATTATATGTTTGCTTAGCAAAAGCAGGATTTTCAAATTCAACAGTATATTTTCCTTCACCACCCTCAGTGCAAGTGTTTGGGGTAATGACTTCATACGTTGATTGTTTTGTTTCACTTTCAACATGGTTTGCATCACGTTTACAAGTTCTGCTGGCGGTACATTCAGTGTGGTCAGCGTTCCACTCATAAGTAGGTTCATTCCAATCGTGGCCAAGTTTTTCAGTAACGAGATTATTTAAAGGCTTTGTGCCTAATTCATCTTCATAGTTCTTTTCACAAACTGAACAGTGCCAATGTTCGATAACGCCATCTTCGGTACAAGTTGCGGCTTTTTCACTAACATGAACCAATGAGTGACCTAAAGCTTCAATTGTTTGTTTTTTAGTTTCAGAATGATCTTCATAAGTAGCTGTCCATGTTCTAAGGCCTTCTTCTTCACATGTTGCCGGATTTACTAATGAGTCAGCGACTTGTGCATCATGAAGTTCAACGTGGCTTTCATCATGAGAACAGACAAATTTAGCTTTTGCAGCAAAAAATCCTTCCCACACAAATTCTACGAATTGATAATCGTGGCCTAAAGCCTTATAAGGAACATTTTCTTTAACTTGAGTCGCAAAACCTTCTTTTTTAAATGTTGCGGTATAAGTTGAAGTGCCGTCTTCAGTGCATGTCGCAGTTATATTTGAAATAGTTGCGGTTGCAACTTCCTCTTCCACGTCTGTGGAATCATTGGCGCACACTCTAGTGGCGGTGCATTTTAAGTTATCATCAGACCAAACATAAGTTGGTTCTCCCCAGTTATGTTCAGTTGCAGGTAAAGTAATTTCGTGAGATTGAACTTCAAAAGCTTCGTTTTCAAAAGCAGCATCATAAACTGCACTGCCATCGGTATCACATGTTGCAGGTACAATCACTGTATATGCAGAGTCAGCTGTTTCGCTTTCGATGTGATTTGAATCGTTTTTACACACTCTAGTTGCAGTGCATGAAGAATAATCATCGCTCCAGGTATATGTTGGAGTGCCCCAATCGTGACCAGTGCTTTCTAATGCAATGTCGAAGTGGGTAGTTCCAAAGGCCTCGTTATCAAATGTAACGGTATATCTACCCGATCCATCTTCTTCACATTTAGCTTCTTTAGTGACGGCGTAAGCGGAATTTTTTGTTTCTGTTTCTTTATGGCTTTCATCATCTTTACAGACTCTTGTTGCGGTACAACTTTTATGGTCAGCAGACCATTCATAAACTACATCGCCCCATTCATGAGTGTGATCGCTTTTTCCACAACCCGCTAAAAGACCAACAGCCATAAGAGCAGACGTCATTAAGACTACTTTCTTTTTCATTTAAAATTCCTTCCTTGTTGTTATTTATATATTTACATATGTAAAAACGAGACAAAAGAATTTTGGTCAATCGTTTTAATAGTTCATCTCTCATGGCGTAAAACTCTTTGATTTCATTACATCGCCATCTTGCTAATGTAAAAATTGCTTAATAAAAACCCACCAAATATTGAGGCTTTTTCGGTTTTTTCCTCTTTAAACGGTGGGTTTTATTATTTTTTTATCAGCTAAATCTGTTAAGAGTTTTTGCTAATAGAAATTAATTTGGGATGTATTCATCCTCTCCCCAGTGATATTGGCATTTACTACATTCATATTTGCCAATAGCGTAGCAGCAGGTATAGTCACTGCCGCATCTAGGGCATCTGCCACCTCTGCATCCTCCGCCAGAGATAGACGCTAATTGTTCATCCGTTAATTCAACACCTTCCTCTTTCGCGAGGCTTATGATTTCTTCTTGTGTTTTGCATTCCTTTAATTTCTTTATTTGCTCTTCGCTTAGGCCTTTTAATAATTCATCTCTCATATAATTGTTCACTCCGATCGTTATCATTTAGCAAACATACCTATCGCTTATAGATATCTCTTTGACGAATTATTTATCCTTATTGATTGGATAATATTTTGCTTCGTGATCGTTAAACTCACCGCCACAGCCAAAGCATCTAGCGCGGCCATGTCCTAAACTCATGGCGCCCCAACGATAACCGCAGTAAGGGCATCCCCAATACCCCGTAGTAGTGCCGCAGCCGCCGTTGACGGCTTCGAGTTGGTCATCAGTGAGTTCAACGCCTTCTTGTTTGGCAAGAGCGAGCAATTCTTCGACATTTTTGCAGTCTTTTAATTTGGCCATCTGCTCTTCGGTTAGGGCTTTAAATAGTTCTTCTTTCATTTTTAGTGAACTCCTGTTTTCTTCATTGTACCAAATAGGCTCAGGAATTCATTTATTAATCCAGTTAATCGAGAAACGTTATCAATGCCCCGTCCCAAATTCAAAAAGAAATCGGAGTATTTACAAAACGGGTGATGGGAATTTAGCCCTTTTCGCCTGTTTAGTTGACACTCTTAAAATTTTAAAAATAGCAACTATTTTCAAAATTCGTTATATAGTTGTAGGCATGGAGCCCTTAAATGTCGTGATTGTTACGCTCATTATCGTTGGCGCCTTGCTCATGGCAGTGAACATCGGCTTTTACATTCGCTTCATGCTGCGGATGAGGGACGTTATTTCTGGCGGCGTTAGAAGGGACAACGTCATGGTGAGCTTTGGTCTCGTCTTATTGGTCTTCTTCTTGGGCGGATACATCTTCGTCAGCATATACGCCGACCCGCACTTGATCACCAGCTTAATCTTGTTCTTCGGCAGCTTGTTTGTTTCCGTGGTCATCGTTTTGTTGACTCGGTTGCTACAAACGTCCAAAGAAAGGTCGTTAGAAATCACTGAGGTTTTGGCGGACATCATCGATACGCGCGGTCAGCATATCGAAGGCCACGTTTTGCACGTCAAAAACCTAATGGACGTGTTCTATAAATATCTCCCAAGGCAAATCCAAGGCGAATATAGCTTGGTCAGCATAGAATACGCCGCGCTGCTTCATGATGTGGGCAGATCCAGCATTCCTCAGGAAATCGTGGATAAAGCAGGTGAGTTAACCCCCGAAGAAGAGGAGATTGTGCGGGCCCACCCCCAAGTGACCGTTCGTTTATTAAGGGGCGTCAAGTCGTTTGATTACATCAGCGATTGGCTTTTATATCATCACGAAAAGGTCGATGGCACCGGCTACTACTTTAAAAAGGGCGATTCCATCCCCTTGCCGAGCAAAATGCTCGCCATCTGCGACGCCTATTCCAAACTGATCAAGGATATGGACTACGATGCGGCGATCGCCGCAATTCAAGACGGGGTCAACAAAGACTTCGACGAAGAATTGGTCCACATCTTCGTCAGCATCCCCAAAGAGGACATTTTGGCTTGCCTTCCCAAAAGAAAATGAGTCATACGAAGTCCAATAAATCCATATCCGCTTTGGGGGCGTTCTCCCTATCCATCGGCACGGCGATCGGATGGGGCTCGTTCGTCGTTACGGGCAGCTCTTTTTTAAGCAAGGCAGGCCCTCTAGGCAGCGTTATCGGCATTATTGTCGGCACTTTGATCATGTTGGTGGTCGCTTATAACTACCACTATATGATCAACAAATATCCGGACAGCAATGGGGGTATTTACACTTACGCCAAAAACACATTGGGAGGTGACCATGCCTTCTTGGTGGCGTGGTTTTTAATCATCACCTATGCCGCGATTTTGTGGGCAAACGTATCTTCTTTCGCTTTATTTGCGCGGTACGTATTCGGCTCCACGTTCCAATTCGGGTTCCACTATGTGCTCGGCGGATACGATGTTTGGTTAGGTGAAATCCTATTATCGCTGTTTTTCTTGTTGCTCTTTGGTGGCATTTGCCTGCTGAAAAGGAAAATCACGACGGGGATCCAGTCGGGCTTGGTCTTAATATTCATATCTTTGATTGTGGCCGGCTTTATTGTCGCCGCGGTCATGCATAAGGGCGGCATCGAGTCCTATAAGCCAGACTTCGCCAGTAACGGAAGCAACGAGTTCTCTCAGGTCGTTGGGGTTATCGGCATGATGCCCTGGGCATTTATTGGGTTTGAAAACATCTCCCACTCTTCCAAAAACTTCAAATTCAGGCACAAAAACGTCTTTAAGGTGCTGGTCGCTTCCGTTGTCGTCACCGCGGTGATCTATATTTTGATTTGCATGCTGTCCATCAGCGTTTTCCCCAGCGATTACGCCAACTGGTATGAATACCTGACTTCTTCGTCCTCGCTAAGCGGCTTAGACGGCATCCCCGCTTTCTACGTCATGCACCACTATTTAGGCACGTGGGGACTAGTGATGTTCGTCGTCGCCTTAAGCGCCATCATCATGACGAGCTTGATCGGCAATATCGTCGCCTTATCCAACCTAATCCAAACGATGTCCGAAGATCGCGTTTTCTTTAAGGGCTTTGCCAAATTGGATCAAAACGAGGCCCCGCGAAACGTCATCATCTTCATTCTTGTCGTGACGGCGTTGATGCTATTTTTCGGCAGGGTATTAATCGGTTGGATCGTCGATGTGAATACCTTCTGCGGCATCATTGTTTATACCTATATCTCCGCGATTAGTTTTACCCAGGCCAAAAAGGACAACAACCTAGAAGGCCTTATCTCGAGCGTAGCGGGTTTGGTGGTTGGCGCGGCCTTTGCCATTTCCGTCATGGCCAGCAGCTTCATTAATGCCGATTATCTGGCAAAAGAATCCATCTTCATCTTCATTATTTGGGCGGCGATCGGCTTTGGATATTACGGCTTTTTGGTCAAAAAAGACAAAAAGAGGATGTTCGGCAATTCCATGATTGCCCTGTTCGGCTTATTCATCCTGATCGTTTTTGGCATCACTTCCTGGGTGTTCAAAACCGCGACCGAGAGTAGCGAGGTCAACATCGGCGAAATCAGCTTTGCCCTCATCTTTAGTTCTTTATTAATCATCGGGACGCAATTTGTTTTCTTCTTTGTGTTCTCAACGGTCAAGAACCGAGAAATCAAGGTTCAGGATAAGTTGTTTTATGGCATGGCCACGATGGTCGAAGGAAGAGACAAATCCACGGGCGGTCACATCAAAAGAACGAGCGACGTCGTCAAGTTCTTGGTTCAAGAAATGATGGACGATCCATTCTTGAACATCAGCTCCTCCTTTTCTCAAAGCATCATCAAAAGCGCTCCGATGCACGATCTAGGCAAAATAACGATCGATGACGCGATACTACGGAAACCGGGCAAATTCACCCCCGAAGAATACGCCATTATGAAAACCCATTCCAAAGAGGGTTCTCTCATCGTCAGACAGATCTTAGAAGACGTCGTCGATAAGGGCTTTGAAGAAATTGCGGTCAACATTGCCCATTATCACCACGAAAGGTGGGATGGCAAAGGCTATCCTAACGGCCTCAAAGGCGACGAAATACCCCTAGAGGCACGCATTATGGCGATCGCAGACGTTTATGATGCCCTGGTGAGCAAAAGGGTATACAAAGACGAATTCTCCTTTGAGGACGCCAACAACATCATTATTTCCAACATGGGGAAACAGTTCGATCCGGGCCTAGAAAAGTATTATGTCCGAGCCAGAAGCAAAATCGAAAACTATTATTCCGAGTTAAAGAAGAAAGAGAAATAACCGCTTGTTGGGTCGCGGCTGATCCAACGATAAAAGCCCGGGACGATTCCCGGGTCATTCTTCAGTTATGTATTCGTCCTTATATCTAAGCCTATGACCTTTGCATTTCGCCTTGGAGTCCTTTTCCCTAAGACAGCGGTATATAGCGGCCTTGATCACGCCTAGTGACCTCGCGCATTCCATCGCACATGGGTATTCAGCGACGATCCTGCCATCATCATCGATGGCGACGACCTTCCTCCCGTGTCTCTCGTGCTTATAAGACTTAGCTAGCGCCTCACCCTCGTAACGGAAATGGTATCCCTTGGCCTTACAGCCCATCAGGAGCGCGCTCTCGATGGCAGTAATCCCGATGCCAAGCTTCCTAGAGGCCTCGGATATGCTTAGGAACGTCTCCTCGGCGCCATTTCCCCCGATGGCCACGATCGCCCTACTCTTCCCGGGCGTTCCCTCAGGCTTGATGTAAAGGGGCATGTCGGCGTATCTCCAACGATAGCCGAAGGCGCAGTGGCCGTGTCTCGCGGCCTTGTTGATGGCATTAGGCGTAGCAAAGCCAAGCGAAAGCGCCGCCTCCTTGGCGGAGTTAAAGGTGCGTAGGTCGTTTCCTTCCTTATCGCACTGCACCACTTTCCTCGGTACGTTCGGCATCACTTGATCCTTCAAAGAAGGCCTCCTAGGAATCCCCGGGAGGCCTTGATAGTTATTTAAAGATGGGGTTAGTCCTCGTTACGGCGTTTACGGACAAAGAGGAAGGCGCCTCCGGCAGCGACTGTGCCGATGGCAACGAAGGTGATGATGAGGGGGAGGTTGGGGTCGGAAGCAATGCCACCGAAGTCAACGCGGTTAGCACCTGCGGCAGAGACTATGCCGGTGTCGAGGTCAATCGACTTACTGTTGGCAGCGGCCCAAGCATTGAACCTCTTGACGGCTTCCGTGTTTTTCTTGAATTCAGCCTTAACACTTGGCTCTAAAGAGGCATATGCTTCTGCTGCATCGGCAAAGTAATTCTTACCGGCGCCATCACCGTTGTTTAGGCAATAGTTAGAACCAGCGACCCCTTCGGACCCCTGATAATCCCTCATGTGGAGATAACGATAGGTGAACGTATCAGCGGCTAAAGCATCGGTTTTAGTTGAAGCCGATGAAATATATAGTTCAACTTTTGTCTGCGAAGCGGTATAGCAAGCAAACCTTGTTGCACCATGATTGCTTTCCAAATAACGTCCAGATGTGCTTGATAACAATCCAGTGTCGTTGTATGTCCATGATGCATTTTCGCCGAGAACGGTTGTCTGATGTGCATTATTTCCGCTTCCGTTGTAGCTAAGATAATTAACACCATATTGGAAGGCAACCCTATCCCCGAAAATCCTCACAGTGAACTCTGTTGCAGATCCGCCATCAGCAATAACAGTGGCATCTTTATCATCAAAAGTAACACTCTCTTCATTGTAATAAGAACCAACATTGTATGTTCCAATTGCAACTTCGTTTGTTGTGTTGACGATCAATACTTTCGCGCCTTCATACAAAGTAGAAAAATCAGTAACTTTTGAATATGTAGGTGGATTAATGACATCAATAGTATAACTAACAGTTTTGGTTGTTGAGCCGATCGTTAATGAAATGGTGACAGTTTTATTATTGCCAACATCCCCTTCTTCAAAAGCAGATGTTTTGTTGGCATCAAATGTTGTTGTAAACCCAGATGAGAAGTCTTTTTCAAAACTAACGCCATCGGTTGCGGTCAATACCAACCCAGCTGTAGAGAATTTTTGTCCTACTTTGAATACAGTATCTGTTGCAGGGGTTTTAATTGTTAGAGATGTGAATGATGCAGTATCAAACTCTTGCACTGTATCGCCGACAAAGTAGCTGATATATTTCAAACAAATGCCGGTGGTTCCTTCCAATTTGACATGAATGGCGTTAGCGTTGATTGTTTCATAAGAATTGGATACTGTGACACTTTGAGCGGAATTTCCGGTAACAGAATCCGAGAGAATAGCATCGTTAGTTGTATCTCCATAAACTGATACCGATACCGTTCCTGCTGCTTGAGATGTAGCAAGATTTACAGTAACGCCTTCAACGCCTTTTCTTTCGCCGAAAGTAATAGCAACAATAACGGTTGAAGCTTTTCCCGAACTACCAATTTGAGTTGCAGAGGTATTACCAGCAGTTGTTATATCCCTTGTAACAACGCTACCTAAATTATCTTCAAAAGGATTCTCGGAATAATCGGTTGTGAAATTATAATTGCCAGATGCAGATCCAAAATCGATGCGTCCAGGAGCTTTTGTAATAGTGATGGTAACAGTATTTGAAGATGTGTGTCCGCCATAGGTAGCAGTTAAATTAAACTGGCCAACCGTATTCTTGTTGGCGTCAAAATTAAATGTGGCGTCATTAACTCTATCTATTGTTCTGTTCTTACCTAATGTATCACTGTGTTCGGTATAGTTAACTGCGATACCCGTTTTGACAAAAGTGGCGCCTTGTTGATAAGAATTAACAAAGCCTTCACTGGTAACAATGGCAATTGAAACGAACGTCCAGTCTTCGGCATATTCTAAAACCGTGAATTCACAAGAAGCCGAGTAATTGCCTACTGTTGCAGTAACGGTAGCTGTACCGACAGAAGATCCCATAACAGTAACGCCGCTATTGCTTTGATTGGTTAAAGAAACCGAGCCTGTACCTGGAGTAGTTGTCCAAACAACATCACCAGTAGCATTTGCGGTTAATGTATAAGATTTTGTGTTATTAAGTTCAACTTCTGTGTCTCCTAAAGATACATAATCAATTCTATCGATAACGGTCGTGCCATTGAATTCAGCGGTCGAGTTGAATTTGACTGGTGTACCATGAGCAACAACAAACTTATCCTTGGCAAGTGCGTTTCCAGTATCGTTTGTGATGGAACCATATAACTCAAATTGGTTCGATCCACCTTTTTCGTCTCCAAGCCATACTGTTGTAGCGTTTGTATAAGTAGTAACAAATCCCTTGACGTGGACATTAGTGCCCAACGTTAAACCTTTAGTAACTACCAAAGTTTTTAATTCGCTGGCTGGGATCGCTTGCGCAATCGATTCACCAGATTTCGTTGAAACGTATAAAGATTTGGTTCTTGAAGCAACGGTGGTTCCACTTCCATTTTTCAAGTCGGCAGTGATCGTGACTTCATCACCTACGTTTTTAGCATCGGATACGGTGAAGCTTGTGCTATTCCCACTTGTCGAAGATAAAGTACCATCAGATGTTGACCAAGCGATCGTATAACCATCTGGTTCGTTTTCGGTCTCAGCGCTTAAAGTTACCGCGGTGTTTTTTGGAGCCAAAACCTTTGTTGTAACGACACTAATCAATGGGTCGCTTCCGCCCGCCTCGTCATGAGTAACGGCAATGCTGGCAATATAAGTGTTAGCTTTTGAATATGTAGTTTGAATCTTTAAATATCCTGCAACATCGGAAGGACTCCAAGTCATTGTTGTTGCAAAGCTCTTTGATCCAAGGGTTGTCCACGGCCCTGATGATGACGGACCATAAAGCATCTCAACGGTGCTCGCACCCTTGCTTGATTTAGTGCCTGTAACTACAATGGAACTAATGTTGTTATAACTGTCTGGCGAAACGGCCGCAGGATTACTTGAAGTAACGGCATATCTCCCAGTAGCAACTGAACCGTCCAAGTCTTCAAGGCTTGTCCAATTGCCGGCTGCAGAAGTCCATGATTCACCATTCAATGTATATGTAGTAGTCTCAGCTGCCGCAGTAACAGGCAATGTTTCTCTATTGCTTCCAATAGCAACGCTAACACCGACCGCCATGGCCATACCGACGAGTGCCATGCCGATCTTTCTGAATAATTTGTTCATTTTCGTCTCCCTTCGATGCTCTCCGCTCTAGATAGCGGGGGCCTTTATGAACAACTTCCCGCCCTACCGCGCCTCTCATGGAAATCTAGTCCGGACGGTCTACGGCTCTGACGGTGCTACGCCCCATAACGCAAGAAAGGCGCATGCGGCGAAGAAGAGGACCTTTTTAAAGGAGGCCTCTACAGCCCTATGCGCGCCCAATGCGCTTATCAGGCGTATAAGGTATCTTTAACCTTTTTAGGTCAAATCTCCTTACGGCCCTCCATTTTAGCTATATATATATATATATACAAGCCCTCAATTTGGAAAAACTCGGCATCATCGGGGAAATATCGACACATATATGCATGCTTCCACGGACTTTTCCGCCCCCTTTTGTCAACGGAAAGCCACCTGAGGCCCCTTAATCCTTATATCAATATATTTATGTACCTTATAAATTCGTTATCCAGGGTTCGAATATGGCGAATAACAAAAACCGAGTGATTAATTCTTTATTCCTCAATTAACGCACTGAAAATATGCTTTAGGACCTCTACGTTCACTAAGGCAAATCCTCTCCCTCGATTATATATATGGATATAAGCGCAAAAACGGCCAAAATTGCGCAAGAGCCGCTTCGTTTTCTATTCTGCCGTTATACTGAAATGAAGGCGCGATTGGTATAATGCGAGGAGACGTTGCCTAATGGGAGGACCGTTAAATGGACGAACTAGAAAGGATGCTAAGAGGAGAGGAATACTTCGGCAGCGACGAAAAACTCATGAAAATGAAGGCGGATACCCGCCGCGCTTGCGAATTGTACAACTCCTCCGAAGAAGACCAAGCCCGCCGAGCAGAACTCCTTTCCGCTCTTTTTGGCGAGGTTGGCGAAGGCGTCTTCATTAAGCCACCCTTCCATTGCGATTACGGGACCAACATCTATATCGGCAAGAGCTTCTTCGCCAATTTCGACTGCGTCTTCCTTGACGCAGGAAAAATCACGATCGGGGATCATTGCAAGTTCGGCCCAAAAGTCATGATCCTTTCCGTCACTCACCCCGTAGAACCAGATGCCCGTAGAGGTGGGATCAACATCCCCATTGACGTCACGATCGGCGATGATGTTTGGATCGGCGCCGGAGCGATCATCTTGCCCGGGGTCACCATCGGCAATAAGGCGGTGATCGGCGCGGGGTCGGTCGTCACGAAAGACGTTCCCGAAAGTTGCGTCGTGGCAGGCAATCCCGCAAGGATCATCCGCTACTTGGCGTCACTAGAATAGGCGCTCCCTAAGCTTAACGATAACCAAATGCCCTGCTATCGGCGGGAAAAGAGTCGTCATCTCGACGGCTCTCGGTATCACCGTATGTCAGCCATTTTGCTCTGAAAGGCGGCATCTTTCTGTATGCCATCTTCGGCAAAAAGTATGAGCGGGCCACTAAGATATGACCAAAATCAGCTAGCCGAAGACGTTGAAAAATAGTATCCATGAATGATTTCCCTCTTTGACACCGACGACGCCTTCGCGGATGATTCGGCCATGGGATACCAACGCTATACAACAGACTTCAAGCTCGCCTGCCTCAAACGCTACTTCACCCCTCCGATGAAGCCCGTGAGGGATCTCGCGGCCGAATTGTGTTCCGAACGACTTTTTAATTTCATTTCGGAAATTTCCAAGCGACTTTCCACTATAGTTTCGGAAAAAACCAAGGGACTTTTGTTTGAAAAGACCCTCAGCTTGTAATCTGAGTTGGCATTTTTGATCGTTTAAAACTTGTTTAATGATCTTTTTGAAGTTGTAAGTGGTTTGTCCGTTATAGATATTAAAGAAATAGATGGATTAAATTCCTTAACAATGTTTCGCTGTTTGACCTGTTTCTTTAATGTAATAAAAGCATTCATGACAGCCTTTACAAACATAAGTGTCATATGTGCTACCCCATAGACGTTGATAGTAATCACTTTTACCACAGTGTGGGCAGATAAGACCTTCTCTATCCGTGCAGCCACCAGAAACGGCTTCTAATTGTTCGTCAGTGAGTTCAAGACCTTCTTCTTTAGCAACTTTAAGTATCTCTTCTTGATTCTTACATGCTTTAACCTTGGCGACTTGTTCTTCGCTTAAGCCTTTAAGTAATTCTTCTTTCATATTTGGATTACTTCTTATTTACACTCATTATATCAAACGATTGCCTTGGATGTGGCATCAAGGAAAGGGTCCACATTAGAGATAGATCTAATTTATATTGTGTGTAAATTGTCTGTGTTAATTATTTGAGATAGAAGTTTTTGTCTATCGCTTCGGGGGCCTTTCCCCTTTTACGTCGCATTTGTGTTAGCGGTTGAATATAATGGAATAAATTTGGGGGAAATATTCATGAGAGAAGAATTGCTTAAGGGCTTGACTGAAGAGCAAATCGCCAAGGTCAAGGCGTGCAAGAATCAAGAAGAAATGCTCGCTCTTGCTAAACAAGAAGGTGTTGAACTCACCGATGAGCAATTAGAAGCTACTTCTGGTGGTGGTTGTACCGAAAGATGTCCAAACTGCCATAGCGATTATCTTTCGAACTGGAAATATGATGCGCCAGATCAAAACGGACGAATTATTTGGTGGATAGCTAGCAGGTGTAAAAGTTGCGGCCACATTTTTGGTGAGAAGCCAATTTCGTAAAGGTATATATACTTTTCACAGCTCTGAGCAAAAATTTTATTAAGATTTGTGTTAAATGAATAAGGGGCTGTAACAAAACCTCCTGATGATTAGGGGGCTTTTGTTACAGCCCCCTTTTTTATGTCTTTTTTAGGGTGGCTGGCGAGTGGGTCGGTGGAACGAAAGTGTTTGGTTGAGGGCTTTGAAAGTAGTCTGGTGGGGGAATAAAAAGATCTATGGGTGAGAGACAGATCTAATTAGTTTTGAGAGTGAGCTTTTGAATAGAGATTATTGTCTAATTTTGAATGAGTGAGTTTAGATAATTACACCGCTACTTTTTCGAATCTTTTAAGCGCAACATTACAACAGTCTCGACATGCCTCGGGACTCTCGTATCCGTATCTGATATGCCCCGACCGTTCAAGGAAATAAGTCAACCGCCTGTGTGCGTTCAGAGAAACATATCTCCGAACCGTGTTCTCCGCCGCCGATGATGGCAGTGTAGAGCCGTGTTATGTGGTTGTAATTCTGTAATTATATTGGCATAAGCTGACGTAAGCGAGCTCGCTCCAAGATCGTCTCCATCCAATGATGAATCGCAGAGAAATCATCTTCTTTGATCGCATTTTCCAAACTATCGTTGTTGAATTTCATATCGCCCAGCCAAAAGGCAGATATGATCGCATACAGATATGGATACACTTCTTTTTGCCGCTCTGTAAACGGACGCTCCTGATGATAGCCTTTCAGAAACGCCCTCAAGATCATCTGCTCCTGATTACCGGCTATTTTTTCCGGATAATCCATCAGCCGAGCTATATAAAGAGCCTGCATTACTGCATCAAAATACAGGTTATTATCCCCGCAGCGGTTAAAGTCAAATACGCCGATCTCCCCGGTTCGGGTCATATAAAGGTTGCAATCACTTAAATCACCTTGAACAGCGTAACTCGGATCTTTTTCAAAAGCGGTTATTTTTTGTAGGAGCAGCTCATGTTCCTGACAGATTTTGCAATATAAATCCTCATCAATTTCAATAAGTTTATTTTTGTTTGCAGCAAACGCTTCAAAATCAAATAGATCATTGCTTTTCAGCGGATTAAACAGCACCTCAGATTGAACATGAAAATCCTCGGTCTCAGCTATATTATGCATTCTGGCAAGCAGCTTACCGGTCTTTTCCGCTATTTCGGCATTAACAAGATGAATTTCCCCGCAAACGAAATCCTCAACCGTAACCACTACATCGTATTCGTTTATTTGGTATTGGCGAGCATAAAACCCTTTTGAAGCATAGGCATTCGGCGTTTGAATACCATGTGCCTTCAATAAAGCTGCAAACCGGCTCTGAGCTTCTATCGTCTCAATAGGTGCATCCGATTCATTCTTAAATCGAATAACAAGCGAATGAGAATCTTCCAGTTCAGCTTTGATAATCAGTCGAACCTCCTTAGAGGTTGGATCATCTTTTTCGTAATGATATCTTTGTAATTCGCTGAAAGAGACACATTTGATTGTTATTTCATAATCCTGAAGGATGCTGTTAATATCATCAACATTGATTGTAAACATGAAAATGCCTCCTAAGTTCCGGACAGCGAAACTACAGTTACAGCCCGATTTGACAGCAGAACGAGAGTTTCAACCTCTCGAAAACCCTCTAATGACAACAATCCGATAGCCTCAATCTCATATTTTTACCCTTGATAGCGAAACGAGAGTTACAGCAGCGGATTTCCTCGATTTTGCTCTCTCGCTCTGCGGAAATTTATCTACATTCCCACTGACGACTGAAACCCTCAAATGCCTTGATTTCAAGCCCTTTTCAGCACCTTAGCCTCATTTCCTTGACAGCAGAACGACCGTCTCGACGTGTGTCAATACTACAATAGAGATATATCATTTTTTCTTATTTTTAAGTTCATAGTTTTCATATAAAGACAATAAATATAATGCTGATTCACCATAAAGGCCTGTTTCATCATCATCCAACATTTCAACAACGTCAGATTGATAAAATCTATTTCTAGCTTCTTCAATGCTCAACTTATACTTTTTTGCAATAAGTTCGATGGTCTGAGAAATGAGAATAGTTTTAGAAAGGACGTGTTCCATTATTTGACCTCATAGCTATTAATAAATCTAATTGTTTTTAGTGATTCTTCACTGCAAAAGGCCACTTGTGAATTAATCTTTTGAAACTTTAATCTTTCAAGAGCATCTTCTTTTTTAATAACGCCATCAATTACAAAAAGAATTGTTTCACCAACGGAATCATCCGCTATTTTTCCTTCTACTATATCGTAGCCATGATTAAAAGAAGGGTTGGTCCTACATTCAATAATCATATCCAACCATTCTAAATCTGGGTTTTTAAACGATTTGTATCTTAGGTTATTTATTTCTTTTTCATTAAATTCGAAAACACTAACAATAGCGGAGCCGCTTTTGTTCATCCTCTGCTTTCTTTTGGCCATTCTTTCAGCTTGTTCTTTAATAGGAGTTACATAAAAAGCGCAACCAAAATCTCTTCCTTTTTCAGATTTAATAATTCTTGGATTTTTAACTTCGACATCTGAGCCGTGATATAAAATCATGCTGCGCCTCCTTGTAATCTCTTATCAATGTATTCGTTTAATGAATAAGTAGACATGCCATGCATATCTTCATAATCATCTTTTAATTCATCAATAATGCCGGCTTTATTAAGTTCGTTATAAATGGTTCTACTACTTTGATTAACGCTAGATGCATATTGTTCAACACACATAACGATGAATCTATTAATCTTTTTGTCTAAAACACTATTAGTTCTCGTAGCTCTTCTTCTAATGCCTTGCTCTTGGGCACCAATATCAATAGACATATTTAAAAAGTTTAATAATCTAAGAAGGGTATCAATTGTGTAGTTACCATTTCCATTTTCTATGGACCACAAAGTGGATCTAGTTATGCCCACTTTTTTAGCGACATCATCCATTCTCAAATTAAGATCTAATCTTTTGTTTTTAAGTTTTTGGCCAATTTCAAATTTGCTTTCCATGCCTATAGTATACAAAAAATTAAGTTAATGTCTATTATATTAAACATTATCTTTTATTTTCGATATAGTCCTAACTTATTCACCAGCTTATTCTGTCGCCCAACAGCAATAAGGCTCTAAAAAAGCCGACGTAACTGTCGGCGCTCAGGTAGCCCATGAGGTTTCCCCCAGGCCACCTATAATATACTTCCCTAAATGTTCAGAAAGCAATATGCCCCAGATGATTTTCCTAGGTGTTTTATTGGAGCGCGGCCTATTGCTTACGCGTCAGCGAAGCGATGGACTCCACATGCCCTGTGTTAGGGCTTGGAACTAAGGGAAACATAAAGCAAAAACGCGTGTTATGAGGTCATTTTCGAAAAAGTTCTATAGCAAATGTCGTCGGCCGATACAATCCATCCGTTTTCGTCCGATTTCATCCATCCGCATTATGCCGCGCCGGGAAGCTTCCGCGAGCGCCCGAAAAGTGTTGCGCGTCACATTATTTTGTCGGCGTTCCGTCACATTGTTTTGCCAAAACGGGGCGGATTTGCGAAGGAAAACGGGGCCGCAGCCCCGTTTTCCTTCCGGCTACATGCTGCCGATGGCGCCCTTGACCACCTCCCTGGTGACCTGCTTCAGGCCGGCGGCGTCCGCTATAGATATATGGATATGGGGTGGCGGCGTGGCGTCTAGCTTATGGTTGGGTGTCGGCGTAAAGAAAAAGATCTGATGGTTGGTCAGATCAGTTTTCTATGGGGTGGTTATGGATGGTTGGTTTTGTACAAAACTGGATGATTGGGTTCAGGCGGCGACAACTTTAGTCAACTTCGCAATACTTCTCAATACTTCGCAAAAATTTTTGAGAATGTCGTTGGCCGAATCGAATCATCCAGTTTTGCACAAGGTCGCCCATCCGAATTATGCCGCGTCGTGTTGGGTTCGCGAGCGCCTGAATCGCCCCGCCCGGAAGCAATCGGCGTAAAAAAAGGCCGCGACGAACGCGACCGTTAAACGATTTAACATCAACCGAGAATATTCAGCACGAAGATCTCAGCGTCGGGGTAACGGGCGACGATAGTGTCGAGCTCGTCCTCGGCGACCATCATGTAGGTCACTCTGGAAGCTTCGTGGATTGCAATTTTAATGATCATACTGCCCTCCATAAATAAAGTCGAAAATACGCATAATGCGCGCGAAAAGGGGGCCGCGGGGGTCTTCCGTCGAGCCATTCGTAGATCAAGTACCCCGGCGTTTTTTCGTGTCTGGGCGCACCGGGACCCCACATTTTTAAAAAACTCATATTGTAAAATACGAGGTTTTTATTCAAGAAATTGATGCGAATTTCAAAAAAGTTGAAAGAATCGTCTGCGAGGCGTGCGCGGGCGATTATGGCCGTGGGCTTCGTTTCGGCGTCGGGGCTGGCGTTTGCCTAGGCTGCGCGGCGGCGGGCGATGTGGGTCGAATATGGGCTCCGTGGGACGTCCTGGGCGAGGGCGAAGCGAGGGGCGATCGTCGGCGGCGCGGAAGGCATGGGGCGATTGGTCTATATATTTATATATAGGGCGAACGATCGGCGTCGGCGATGGGCTGGGCGGCAGGCGTGGGCGAAGGCTGGGTTCGTGCTTCGGGCGAAGGGGTCGGCGGCGTGGCTATAGATATATATATGGATCTGGGGCGGCGGCGTGGGCGTCTGGCGTATGGTGGGGCGTGGGCGTAAAGAAAAGATCTGATGGTTGGTCAGATCGGTTTTCTATGGGGTGGTTATGGATGGTTGGGTTTGTACAAAACTGGATGGTTGGGTTTGGGCGGCGACAGAGAAGTTGAGAAGTTGTTTTTTAATTCAAGCGACGCAACGGATTCCACATGCATCGTATGGGGGAACATGTCTACAGGTTGTAAACTCTGAAGCTTATATTTCTTGGACAAATACGCGATATCACGCGCAAGCGTGGAGGGATCGCAGGAAACATATACAATCCGGCTTGGGGCAAGTTTGCACACTGCGTCTAAGCAACGCTGGTCTGACCCTTTCCTTGGAGGGTCCATGAACAAGACATCCACGTGCTCTTTTTTATTTGCCATATTCACCATAAAAGAACTCGCGTCGTCGCAATAGAAAGCGATGTTGTCGACGCCGTTATATTTCGCGTTTCTTCTTGCATCAATGACGGCTTCTTTAACGATTTCTACCGCGATGACATTCTTGCAGTGCTTCGCCGCGACCATGCCAATGGTTCCAATTCCCGAATAGGCATCAAAAACCACGTCTTCTTTAGTCAATTGAGCCGCTTCAATGGCCTTCATATACAGCTTTTCCGTCATCACTGGATTAACCTGATAGAAGGATTTTGCAGAGATTTTGAAGGAAATTCCGCACAAAAGGTCTTCGATATAGCCCGGCCCATAAAGAACGCGTTCGAACTCGCCGAGAATCACGTTGGTGTGCCTTGGGTTTACATTTTGTAGGACCGTTGTAATAAAGGGGCATTCTTGGACCAAAGCCTTTACAAAGTTACTCCGTGATGGAAAGGCGTCTTTATACGTAACGAGGACCACCATCACCTGTTCTTTGTGCTTGCTCGTACGAATAAGGACGTGGCGAAGGAACCCCCTGCCTTCATCCTCCATATAGGGTTCAATGTGAAAGCTCTTGCCGAGCTTCTTCACTGCGTCGAGAACTTTCTTCGCCCGCTCATCTTCGATGAAGCAGGTATCTACAGGGACGATGACGTGGGTATTTTCTTTATAGAATCCGCAATAGAGGTTGCCTCGATTGTCCTTAGCGAAGGGCATCTGGATCTTGTTTCGGTAGAAATAGGGGTCGTCCATTCCAATGCAGGGAAGAGGCTCAACGTCCATCTTGGCGATTTTGCGGAACTGTTCTTTAACCTTGCCGGTCTTATAAACCAGCTGAGCCGGATAGTCATATTGTTGGAAGCAGCAACCTCCGCAAGCGGAACAGATCTTGCAACGCGGCTGAATGCGGTTTGGGGATACTTTATCGAGTTTAATAACCTTGCCAAACTTCGCTCCGCCTCGAGAATAGTCAAACGCGATATCCCCTTCTTCTCCCGGGAATATGCCTGGAACGAAATAAATATCCCCGTCAATTTTGACGACGCCTTTGCCTTCAAAAGAGATGTCAACGCAGATTCCGTGCAGGATTTGCGAAGAATTTTTGATTTTTTGCGGAGATTTTCTTGGCATGCATAAATGATACCATAATTAGGGCCTAAACTCCTTAGCCTAGCGGCGTTGAGGCATAGAAAAAGGCCGCGCAGCTTTTCGGAGCGTCGCGGCCTTGGTTATCTTAAGCGGCAGCCTTTTCTTTCGGGCCGTTCATCATCTCGACGATGGCTTCCGTTTCCTTCTCCGCATCAAGACGCGGGAAGAGGATGTCACCCTTCACGGTTTGCTTGAGGTCGAGGACACCGAGTTTATCAATGTCTTCGTAATTCGGGGAGTCGACGCCAAGGGAAGCATATACAAGCGCAGACTTCTCTACGAGGATCGGAGAGAGCATCAACGCCGAGGCGTAGACGACGTGGGCGAGACGCGCCATAACGCCTTCAAGCTCTTCTTTCTTAGAGGGGTCTTTGGCCAATGCCCAGGGCGCCTTCTCTTCGATGTATTTATTCGCCCGAGAAACAAGTTCCATGACTTTCTCATAGGCTTGAGTAACCTGGAGGTCGTCGTTCAGTGTCTCATAGGCAACCTTAGTCGCGCGGATGAGTTGGTCGACTTCTTCGTCAAGGGCGTCCACTTTGGCGCGGTAATTCGGCGTAACGCCACCGAAGTACTTTGCCATCATGGAGACGGTACGATTGAGGAGGTTTCCGAAGTTATTGACGAGGTCCTGATTGATTCTCATGACGAATTGCTCCGGGGTGAAGACGCCGTTTTGGCCAAAAGGAATCTCGCTGACCATGTAGTAACGTACGGCGTCGACGCCATAGCGTTCGATGAGCGGATATGCGCTGATGGTGTTGCCTTTGGACTTGCTCATCTTGCCATCCTTCATCATCAAAAGGCCGTGGACATAGACGCGGTTTGGTTTGCGTAGTCCAAGCGATTCTAAGAACATCGGCCAATAGATGGTATGGAAGCGGTTGATGTCCGCGCCGATGACATGGACAATTTCGCATTCTTCGTCCATCCAGAATTTCTGGAAGAGGGAGTCGTCTTCCTGAAGGTAGCCTAGAGCGGTGATGTAGTTGGTTAACGCGTCGAGCCAAACGTAGACCACGTGCGTCGGATTTTCCACAACTTGGATACCCCAAGAGAAACTCGTGCGAGAGACGCAAAGATCCATAAGCCCCGGCTTGATGAAGGTATTGATCATCTCGTTTTTGCGGGATTCCGGCGTGATGAATAAAGGGTTGGAATCGTAGTATTTGAGCAGGCTATCGACGTGATCTTGGCAGCGGTAGAAATAAGCTTCTTCGTCTTTTTGCTCGCAGGGCCTACCGCATTCGGGGCAAGTATGTTCCTCCCCGACTTGGGTAGCGGTCCAATAGGATTCCTCGTGGACGCAATACCAGCCGGTATAGGTGGAAAGATAAATATCGCCCTTATTAAGCATCATGGAGAAAATCTTCTGCACGGTTTTTTCATGACGCGGCTGGGTGGTGCGGATGAAACCATCGTTGGAAATCTTCATCGCGTCCCAAAGGGAAAGGAAACGCGTCGCGACTTCATCGACGAATGCCTGCGGGGTAACGCCTTTGGCTTCAGCGTTTTTCTGAATCTTTTCGCCGTGTTCGTCGAGGCCCGTAAGGAAATAGGTCTCAAAGCCCCTCATCCTCTTGCTGCGGGCAATGACGTCGCAGAGGGTTGTGCAGTAGGCATGGCCGAGGTGCGGCGAGGCAGATGGGTAATAAATGGGGGTAGTGATGTAAAACTTTTTGCTCATATTGGCTCCTTGTCGGCGCGGGAAATGGGCCCGGCCTTAGTCCGGCGTTATTGTATCATTCTCTAATAGAGAAAACAGGCGGAATAAGCAAAAGGCCCACGGATGGACCGCAGGCCTTAAGGGTATGTTATTTAACGCCGTGTTCTTTGGGCGCTGGTCCCTCGGGCTTGGGGATGCCGCCAGCGGCCATCACGTCGTCGATGAGCTGTTTCGCGCGGCGATAGGAGAGGTCGGAACGGACCTTGAATAAGCAAGGAACATCCTGATACTTCTGGGATTCAACGCGCTTGACGGGGATGGTGCTATTCTCGTAGTTGGCGGGGTCGATCGCGAGGTAGACCTTGATGTGTTTGCCGCTGATGGTCATGTAGACATAGCGGGTGTAATGGAGGCGGAAGGAGCGGCCATAGTTGGACTTACGCATCTTCACTTCATACCAGCGGACATAGTCGCGGAGGTTGTAATACTTGTGGCGGAGATCCGCATCCGATTTCGCAAGGACGGTATCGAATTTCGGACGCTTTTTGGACTTAAGTCCGCTGAAGGGATCGTCGGCATCGCCATCATCGTCGGGCTCGCCGTCATCTTCTTCGGCAGGTTCGCCTTCTTCAGTGTCGTCATCCACTTCGCCGGCGAGTTCTTCGTCCTCGTTTTCCGGCTCGGGCTCCGGTTCGGGCTCTGGCTCAGGTGCTGGCTCAGGTTCCGGTTCGGGTTCGGGTTCTGGCTCAGGCTCCGGTTCGGGCTCTGGTTCAGGTTCTGGTTCGGGATCAGCGACGGGCATCGGATTCTTGTGGAGGTTAATCTCGTGTTCGTGGATGAGATCGGAAGCAATGACACGAACGTCTTTTTCGGTGAGGCCTTCCTCAGCAGGAACAATCGGTTCTTCCACCACTTCGTTTTCTTTGCGTTCAAGCCCAGCGAAGAAATGGCCGAGGCCATAGTAAGCTTCGCGAACAAGCGGCGCGACAGCAGCGAAAAGAATGATGATGGAAATGATGTCGACGCAAGCGCAAAGGGCAAGCACAAGGCCCGCTCTTCCCGGCAAGACGCCGAGCTCGATTTCCGGCATGACCAAGACCAAGAAATAGGGAAGGAACCCTAAGGACAAGGTCAACATGAACGCCGGGAAAATACGGACATAATCTTTTTTGATCAACGCAGTGATCAGGTTGAGCACGAATAGCCCAACGGCGAAAAGGACGATGATCTGCACGACAAAGGCCCAATCCAAGGGGAACCGAGACGGTCTCCAAAGATTGAAATAGTTGGTCATTGAAGCGCGGACGCCATACACGATTTTCACACCATTGAGTGTTCCGGTTCCGGCGGGGGTAAGATTAAACACGCCGGAGAGGCCTGTGACAAGACCGCTGATAAGGAAGAACAAGCTTCCCCAGAGGGTCGCCCGCAGAACTCGACTCGTTTTGGTAGAACTTTTGGACATATCTTTACCTCTTTTCAAGTACAAAGGGTATTCTAGAACCCTTTATCCCAAATTCAATGGGAAAATACGCCAATCGTCTATCAAATTTCCCGATAATACCGCATTTTGTCGATTACTAGAATTTGACATACGCCCCCGTTATTTGACAAGGAGCGTTATCGTGGCGTTTGACGGGTCCTTCCTTGCGTGCAAGGCAACAAGCCTTTGAGCAGCGCTTTGGCATCAAGGCAACCACCCCGACGTCATTATGAGCTGCGTTACCATCATCAACGTTGGGCCTTGGATTGTTGGTTATGCATACGTACCACTTCGCCGCGAGGATGAGCCACTTCCAGTAATTCCTGAATATTATTACGAGCAAACGGGGAAGGCGAAACAAGCACAAAAAATACCGCAGATTTGCGCTGCAAATAGAAAAAGCAAAGCAAAACGCGGTTTTTTTGTTTTATTTTTTAGCGAGGCTTTGCAAGAATGCGATACCTTCTTCGTTCAAATCCTCGTATTTCGCGAGGGTCGCAACTTTCCTGCGGTTATCGATGGAAAAGATGCCGAAGTAATTCTTGAACGCTTTAACTTTCGTCGTGCCATCAAAGCGGAACGTAAGCTCGCTCGGATGGCCTTGAATGCCTTCCTTCGGCTCCATGCGAATGAAAAGTCGATCTTGATATAGCTTCCTTTGCGAGCGGTAGCTATGCGCAATGCGATAGGAACGTAACGGCAGCACAAGATAGGAGAAGACCATCATCACCGCGAGCAATCCAAGAACGACCCAAAGTGCGATGGAGAAGATGGTATTCACGGTGTCCATTACGCCGGAATAGATCCACACTTCGAGCAAAGGAGCAGCAACGAAAAGCACAGCGCCGCAGATAAACGTCGGCAGTTGGAGCATAAGATGGAGAAACAGGAAGTCTTTCCGAGTCGCAGGGACTTGTTTTAACTCGCAAATGAGATTGTCTTCGTTTTGCATTGCTTATCCTCCTTTGGAATAACGGCAAAATCATACTCCTTTCTCACGGAGACGAAAAAGAGCCGCGTTTTCTGCGACTCTCTTTATGTAACCCTTGATTACTTGCCCTGGGATTTGGCGAGCTTCTTGTTGAAGCGATCGATGCGGCCGTCGTTGGCGACGAAGCGCTGTTTTCCCGTGTAGAACGGATGGCAGTTGGAGCAGGTATCAACCTTGATTTCCTTCAAGGTGGAGCCGGTCTCGAACGTGGATCCGCAGGTGGTGCAAGTGACGACGCACTTGTGGTACTTGGGGTGGATGCCTTCTTTCATTTTTCTATCTCCTTTCGCCGTGAGGAACCAAAGCCTCACAGAGAGCGGGATAATCATAGACAAAAGCGGTTCGGTTGACAATCATAAGTTTGCTTTTCTATATAGAATCCACCGCTTTAAGGCTTACGTACCTTGATGATATCGTCGGCAGATACGTGCCCAATGAGCAGACTGGAGTTCGGGTCATGTTTCTTCATGTTCTCGAAGACGTTCTTTTCATCGTAGTTTGCATAGCAATATTTGCAGCCATGGGGACAGCAATTGTAGTCACCGATATCCGCCATGCCGACGCAGTGGCACGCCCCGCCTTTTCGAGGCATATTCGCTTTGAATTTCTTGCCCGTTAGTTCATAGGCTAAAGATACGGGGAAACATTCGCCGTTATAGAAGCCGTATTCAAAAAGGTTCCTCTGTTCATAGCAAGTCTGCACCACCATTCCCGCTTCGCTGGCCAACGCGGAGAATCCTTCACCGAGTCGACGATAATCTTCTTCCTCGAAGGGACGGGAGTTTAATATGGCTTGGTTTCTTCGAACGGACTTGCAGTCATCGATGAAAGAGACGATGACGGTATTGATATAACCGCGGAGTTCTTGGGTCAATTTTCGAAAAGCTCGCAGATGGTAATCGACGTCATATACATCGGAAAGAAAGATGGGGTCATAGCGCACGACGACGTAACGCGGCGAAAGCATCGTGGAAAGGCGTTTAACGGCGTCGAGGACCTCTCTCTTGTCATAAAGACGCGGCTCAATATCCTTTCGATATGGGGTAATCGTAACGTGGAAAACGATAGGCTTATCGATCTTCGGTAGCTCGTCTAAAATGGGCGTTGGGTTCTTCGAGCAAAACATAATTGCATCGACATCCGAAAAATAGATACGGCTCACCATCCTGAGATAGAACGGGTTTCGAGAATCCACATACCCTTCCGCATAGCGGTTCATGAACCAGCGGGAATAGAATGCGGGAATGTCGGTTCTGCCGGATGCGAAAAGGATCATGGCTCTATCATAACGGAGCTGTCAAGCGAAGCAAAAATCTCCGCAAAAAATCGCGAAATATATGCAATAACGCTGTTTTTATATCAATTTTCGTGAACGAGCTCGATTTCGTTTCCGGGCTTTACAAGCATCGCTTTCTCGTAAGATACGCGCATATCTTGCTTGATGTCGAAAAGCATGCCGGGCTTCATGTGATAGGGAATAAGATGCTTGGGCTTAATGATGTTGGCAACCCGCGTCGCCTCCTCGGGTCCCATGTTGTAGACGCCGTCAATCGGCAATAAAGCATAGTCAATTTCTTGTCTCTCTAGACGGTCCATAAAGGGCATATAGTCGGTGTCACCCGCGACATAGATGCGGACGCCATCGACATCGATGATATAGCCGACGCATTCCTGGGGATTATGGTTTTTGTTTCCTGCAGGAACGGCGCGCACCTTGAAACCAAAGTAATCAAAGTCGCGATAGATGCCGTCGCAGAAAGCATCTTTGCTCCGCACGACAATCGTGCGGTATCCCATGGGCACCATGTGAATCGCGTTATGGTCGCTATGCTCATGAGTGATGAGCACGAGGTCTGCCTTAGGCTCATAGCCTTCGCCGGCAAACGGGTCGACATAAAGCACTTTTCCTGCAGCGGAAGTGATACGCAAAGAAGCGTGTCCTTGATAAAGAAGTTTAGCCATAGTTGAAATTACTTTATCACAGTTGAGCGGTGTCTCAGCGGTACTTTTGCACGATTTCCTGAGTCGCTTGGTCTAAGGCACCCATATTTTTCAAGATATCCTTAGCCAGCGCGATTTGAGTCCGGGCGCGGACGAGATTGTGCGTAGGATAGGCAACGTGGAAATAGACGTCGCCGTTTAAGTAGTCTCCAAGGAAACGCAAAGCAAGCTCTTCCGCGATCACGAGAATGGAACGTGGCAAGAGGTGGATTTCCTTGTCGTTGATGACGTTTTTCATCATGCGGTAATAGCCGTCGAGATAAGCTTTGTAGATGTCCAAATCCACGACCAAAAGCGATGTGTCGGTAGAATCTTCGTTATCGCCCGTAAAAAGGGAGCGAAGCGCATCACCAAAATCATAGAGGAACGTTCCGCCCATGACGGTATCTAAATCAAGCACGCAGGAAACTTCTCCCGTCGACTTATGGAAAGCAACGTTATTGATCTTGGGATCATTATGGGTGACCGAAGGGCGGATTTCACCTTTTTCCAAGGCACCCACGAGCAACGAATAGTCCCCTTTCCGCGAGAGGAGGAACTCAATTTCTTCTGCACAAGACTCCGCACGCTGCTTCGGGTTGGCCTCCAAAATGGACGCGAACGCATCGAAGCGCTTTGCCGTGTTATGGAAATCCGGAATGACGTCGACAATTTTGCTTACATCAATGTCGGATAAGCCGTCATGAAATTGTCCAAAGCCTTCCGCGGCCTTGGTGACCATGTCGAGGCTAGGAACCTTTTCATAGCAAACGGAGTCCTCGATGAACTCGTAGCCACGATAATAGCCTTCTTCCGTATGAATATAAGGTTTCCCGTCTTTTGCTTTGACGACCGTGAGGGTGGGGATACCCTTCTTTCTGAGGTGTTCGGTGACGTAGACAATGTTGTTCATCAAGGCATCGACATCGGGGAAGACCACATTATTGATGCGTTGAAAAATGTAACGCTTGGCCGTGGTCTCCGCGACATAGGTTTTGTTGATGAGACCGTTGCCAAACGGTTCAAAGCGAACGAGTTCTCCATCGAGAACGAAATAATCGAGAATGTCTTTCATTCGTTTACCTCTTAATCGCGGGCAAGGAAGCCGCGGCGATGGACTGGCCGACGCGCCTCATTGATTCGCTCGGCATCGTTAAATGGAACGAGGCGTATTCGGGGAAGTCCGAAGCTAAAGTCTCTTTGGCGACGCTTAAGATAATGTCGCCGCCTTTGCCCGAGGTAACGCGTCCAAGAAGCAGCACATGCTTAATTTCATAGAACTCGGCATAGAAGCCAAGGGCATAGGCAAGATAGACGCCGATGGACTCAAAGATTTTTGCAGCCCGTTCGTCTCCTTTTTCTAAAAGACCCTGGATATACGATAGTTTTTCGGCCAAAGTGAGGTTTTCGTCGAGTTCAATTCCCGCGGGTTTTGCCAGTTTGATGACCGCGTCTTGGGACAAGTATTTGCAACCGACGCCATAGTCTTTCGACCACTCGTCCACCATCGAATCGGGGTTGAAGTCCAGAGGCACGAAAGCCAGTTCACTAAACCATCCCGGAAGATTGCCATTATGATCCACATAACCACCAGCCTCAGAAGTACCCATAGAGATACCTAAAACGCAGTTATCTTTGAGATCGACCGCACCCGCTAAAGCGGTGACATCGCCATCGTTGGCCACGACATAAGGAATCGGGTGACCGAGCTCTTTGGCGAGGCGATTGACGCAGTTTACGTAGGCATATTTCACCAGTTCAAAGTCTTTCTTGGGGACCTTGATGAAGATTGAGGAGACCATTGGGCGGTCGGTGACAATAACTCCAGCTGTAGAAATGCCGATGGCGTCAACGTCGCCGCCGAGGCGTTCCACGCCGACTTTCATGGCCTTATAGATGTTGTCATAGTGGTAATTGATGTCTTCGTTAAGCTTGGGCAGCCAAACGATTTCCTCGCTGGAAATGACTTCCCCATTAACCACCGCTGAGACCTTGATGTCGCTGCCGCCGGCATCAAAACCGATGCGGCGTCCATCGAGATGACCGCCAGCTTCTTCGCTGGAGGCTACTTCTTGGGGAATGGTATCGAGGGTGCATTCCACTACTTCCACTTCGCGTTCGAAGGTGGTGCTCCAGAAATCATAGTCAAATTCACGCAAACCGCCTTTGCGATAATAGTCCTTAATCGCAAGGTAGACGGGATGCGAGCCAGCGATGTAGATCTTGAATCCGCCAATGATCCAAAGGATGGATTTGATGAGTCGTTCCGTGATGAGAGCGTTGCGCTCGTCGTCGACGCCATCGGCAAAAATATCGAATTCTCTGCGGTAAATGTATCCGCCGGCGCGTTCTACCGCGACGATGAGGTGCTGTTTGTCTTGCTGCTTGGCAACGTCTTCGTTGAATTTTCGAAGTTCGACAATCGCAGGGCGAAATCCAGGGTCTAAAACGGGTTTTCTCATTATTTGACTCTCTTTCCAAGTTTATAAACTTCCTTCACGTGAAGGGTTTCATCTAAGAGAACGACGTCGGCAAGTTTTCCTTCTTCGAGGGTGCCGCGGTCGGTAAAACCAATGCTTCTTGCAGCGTTGGTCGACATCATTTTGGCTAAAGCGACATCGTCTGCTTTGGTGATTTCCGCCAAGTTGCGGAGCCCCTGGTCCATGGAGAGCAAAGAGCCCGCCAACGGACCGGCGGTCAGATAGGCGGCGTCGGGCTTGACGACGCAATCCAGACCGAAGAGTTGGAATTCTTTGATGTCGGCATGTTTGACTTTCAAGGCATCCGTAATCGCGACAAAACGGTCGGGCCCAACGATTTTATAGAAGGTTTTTAAGGTGTCCGGGCAAACGTGAATCGTATCGCAGATTACTTCAGTAAATAGCTCGTCGAAATACATCGCCGCCGTCACCACGCCAGGGTTGCGGTGATGATGCGGGGACATGGCGTTATGGGTATGAGTGGTATTGGTGAGGCCGTGGCGAATCGCTTCTTCCACGCAGGCAAAACTCGCGTCGGTGTGTCCCGCGGAAACGACGACGCCCTCTTTCGTGACATGCTCGATGAATCCCATCGCCCCAGGGCGTTCGGGAGCCATAGCGATATAGCGGATATTTCCTTTGGCGACTTTTTGAAGGTCATCAAACTCAGCAATGTCGGGGTCGCGGATGAATTCAGGGTTTTGAGCGCCTTTGTATTTCAATGAAATATAAGGGCCCTCGAAATGGATGCCGCCCAAAGAAGGGACTTTGTCGATGACGTTCGCGACCGTCGCGCAGACGCGAGAGAGCGATTCTTTGTCACTGGTGAGTGTCGTCGCAAGGAAAGTCGTTACGCCTTCGCCATAAAGCGAATCCGCAATAACGGGATAGTCCTCTTCCTTCGCGTCCATGAAGTCGATGCCTACCGAGCCATGGATGTGAATATCGATGAATCCTGGGAAGGCAACCAAGCCGTCCTTATCTTCGGCAGGTTCGATTCCCGTATATGCCCCCTGGCCAATCTCGGCAATATGGCCATCCTCGATGCGGAGATAGCCGTTTGGGATAATGTGCGTCGGCAAGACAATTTTCAGATTGGTCAGTATCATGTATGTTCCTCAGGGTTATCAAAGATAAACATATTCTCGGCGAAAACTCAATAAAATGCGCGCTAGCATACGCGTGAGCTAAATTGCATTTTCTTATGAAATATCGGCATTTTGCAGTGATTTATTTTTTAAATTTCGAAAAAGCCTGCAAAACAGGCATGTTTGAAATCAGCGCATTTTCTTGTTCTTTTGATACGTCGCTATCGCCGCGTCGCGGACCAAGCCATAGAGATCGCGTTCCAAAAGAACCTTTACTCCTTCGATGGTCGAACCGCCTGGAGAGCAAACTTCGTCTCCGAGTTGCCGTGGCGACTTGGTAGAGGATAAAGCGAGGTCGACCGCGCCGCGACACATGTGGAGCACGTATTCAGTAGCCTCTTCTTTGCTTAGTCCCATGTTCACGCCAGCCTCGGCCAAGGCATCGATGAAATAATCGAGGTAAGCCGGCGCCGACCCCGTGATTACACCTCCTGGATTGAGTTTGTCTTCCCCTACTTCAATCATTCGTCCGGTGGGGCTCATGAGGCCGAAAAAAGCCTCTTTTTCTTCCGGCGTAAACGAACCATCAAATGTGGCTAGCGTGATGCCCGCTCCGACGACAACTGGGGTATTGGGCAAAATGCGAATGATCCGCGAATTTGGGAGCACCTCTGCAATCTCTTGCAGGCTTACGCCCGCCGCCATGGAAACAATAATTCCGTGATGAGCAGGTAGCGCGCGTAGCACATCGTCCATATCCGTGGGCTTCACGCCAACAAAGATGATGTCCGCTTGCGCAGCGATTTCTTCAAGCGGGGCCACCTCCGCATCAGCGCCAAATTCCTCTTTTATCGCGATAGCCTTCGCCTTCGTGCGGTTATTGAGCAAAAAACGATGTATTCCTTGCTGGTGCAAAGCGCGGGCAATGCTGGAGCCCATGTGGCCGGTGCCGATGAATCCTAAAATCATATCTATAACCTCGGGTTCATTATATTCTTGGGAAAAGAATGTGCACGAAAACAAGGCGAACCCACCCTCTTTCTTTGCTTTATTTGGCTAGTGACGCAACATTTTGTTGCATTTGTCACGCCGCTATTGATGAATTCTTGCGCCCCGTTAAACTTTTCTCGTTGCTTCTATAGAAGCGAAAAGAAAGGAATAACCACATGATTAGCAAATCGTTAGCCCAAAAAGTGCTCAACGTTGCCTTATCGACCGGCGGGGACTACGCCGAACTTTATGTGGAGGAGACCACGGCAGAGTCTTATATGCTGGAAAACGGCCGTGTCGAATCCGCTGGTGCGCCCCAAACCTATGGATGCGGCTTACGCATTCTCAATGGGTTCCGTTCCGTTTATGGCTATACGTCTGACCTCTCACCCAAAAGCTTGCTTTCTCTCGCGGAAAAACTCTCCGCGTCTTACTCGGATCCGCGCAAGTTCACCGTGGAGAAAATCGTCTCTCCGCGCGTTAAGCAAAACATTAACATCAAAGACCACATTCGCGATGTTCCCACCGAAACTAAGCTCGACTATTTAAAGGAAATCGCGGGCATCATTAAAGATGTCGATCCGCGCATCGTCCGCGTCCAAACCGGTCTTTCCAGCTCCTACCGCCAGACCGAAATCTATAACGCGGAAGGACCCGTCGGCAACCACTTCAATAACGTTCAAGAGCGCGCTCGCGTGTTCATGATCGCTATCGCCGCGGGACAAGACGGCATTGAAACCGCCTTCTCTGGCCCCGGATGCTCAGATGGCTGGAGCTATTTCACCGAGAAGATTGACTACCGTAAGTTGGCGCGTGAAGCTGGCGAAAAGGCCGTCATGATGCTCACGGCCAAAGAGTGCCCTTCCGGACGTTACACGGTCGTAATCACCAACGGCTGGGGTGGCGTGCTCTTCCACGAAGCCTGCGGACACCCCTTGGAGGCTTCTGCAACCAGCAAAGGACTCTCCGTATTCTCCGATTCGATCGGCAAACAGATCGCTTCGTCCTGCGTTTCGGCATGGGACGATGGCACCATCGCCAACGAATGGGGCAGCGATAACATTGACTCCGAGGGCGTCCCGACCCAAAAGAACGAGCTCATCCGCGACGGCATCTGCGTCGGCTTCATGGTCGACCGTTTCAACGGGCGTCGCTTAGGCATGAAGCCAAATGGCACCGCCAGAAGGCAGTCCTACCGTTATTGCCCGACTTCCCGCATGTCCAACACCTACATCGCCGCAGGCAAGGATGACCCTGAGCAAATCATCAAAGACACCCCGCTTGGCATCTATGTCGCGAACTTCGGCGGCGGATCCGTCGATCCGAGCACCGGCGAATTTAACTTCTCCGCTTCGGAAGCCTACATCATCCGCGACGGCAAGATTTGTGAGCCCGTCAAAGGCTGCACGTTAATCGGCACCGGACAAGAGGTGCTGATGCAGATTGACCGCGTTGGAAACGACCTCGCCCTTGGCCAAGGCAATTGTGGCGCGGCCTCTGGCTCTATCCCCGTCAACGTCGGCCAGCCGACCATCCGTTTGAAAGAGATCACCGTCGGTGGTCGCGGAGGCAAACTCGAATGAACTTCAACAAATTCTTTGAACTCGCCGCCTCGCGTGGCATCGAGGAATCCCAACTCCTCATCAGCAAATCCAACTCTCTTTCCATCTCGCTCTTCCGTCACGAGATTGAGAACTTCTCCGTCAATGACTCTCAAAGCGTCAGCGCAGCGGGTATCGTTAACGGCAAATTCGGTAGCTCCACTACCCAAAAGCTCGACAAAGATACCTTTGGCTTCCTTGTCGACAAGATCCTTCTCACCGCGTCTTTAAACGAAAAAGAAGAGACTGCAGACATCTTCAAAGGCTCCGAAAAATACCATAAGAAGACCGTCTATAACCCCGCGCTAGCCGAAACCAAAGCGGAAGACAAGCTTGCCCTCATCAAGTCGATCGAGGATAAAACCTATGCTGCCGACCCCCGCGTTTGCGAGGTGGAGGTCAGCTATGCGGAGCGTGAGTCCGCGAGCGAGTTCTATAATTCCTATGGTCTCAAGCTCAAACAGAAGTCCAACTACTTCTACATCAGCGTCTATGCGATTCTTCGCGAGGGCGAGGTGACGAAGAACAACTACGCCATCGTCCTCGACAAAGACCTCTCCGCCGTTGACGTGGATGCCCTTGTTAAAGAAGCCGTGGAAGGCGCGGCGAAGAAATTCGGCGCGGACTCCTTGCTCTCGAAGAAGTATCCGACCGTCATCTGCCGCGACGTCATGGCCTCCCTCGTCAATTACTTCCTTAGCTCTGCGATCGCGGACCAGGTTCAACGTCATTCTTCCATGCTTGAAGGTAAGCTCGGGCAAAAGATTGCTTCGAGCAAACTCACCATCGAGGAAAAGCCTCTAGAAAAGAACGTCTTCTTCTCCTATTTCGATGGAGAGGGTGTCGCGCGCACCAATAAGGCAGTCGTGAAAAACGGCGTCCTTAAGACCTATTTCTATAACCGTGAAACCGCCAAGAAAGATGGCGTTGAATCCACGGGTAACGGTTCTTGGGGCGGTGGAAGCATCGATACCGATTTCGGCAATGTCTTCGTTAAGCCGGGCAAGCAGTCCTTCGACGAACTGATCGCCGACATTGATGACGGCGTCTACATCACCGACGTGGCTGGCTTAGGCACTGGTATGAATGAGATTTCGGGCGATTTCTCCTGCCAAGCTGAAGGGTTCCGCATTGTTAACGGCAAACTCGCTGAGCCGCTCACCTTGATTACCCTCTCGGGCAACTTGCTCAAGATGCTCAAGGATCTTAAGGGCTTTGCCAACGATGCGAAGATGACCGTCCAATCCATCTCGGTCGCTTCGGCTTACATCAAGTCCATGAATATCGGCGGAAAATAAATCTCCGCAAAACCCGTCTATTTGCCCAAGTTTCATGCTTGGGCATTTTTCTTTTAGATATTGGCTATTTGCAGTGTTTTTCGAAAAATGAAAAGAAAAACCACCGTTTTGCGGTGGAATTTCGATTTTGTTATTTCGCGGTTTCTTCTTCCCAAGGAAGCTTGTACACATCCCAGGAAGGGTGGGCGCTGCGGCAGAGGTCCACGTCATATTGAAGTAAGGATTTCTCCGCCTCTTTGAAGCTTGGCTCAGCGGCTTTGATGAGTTTCTCCGCCTTATCAATCGCATAGTTGGCTTCCGATTCGCTGCCCTCGACGAAGGAGGCGATGAGGAGATAGCAGCGAAGGGCGGTGATGCTGGTGATATTGGCGATGTATTTCTTCGTCGCGTCCGAGAGCTCCTCATACATCTTTTTGCCCTTGTCCTTGCTCTCGCGTTCAAGAAGGATGCAAAGTTTCAGCGTCTCGAGCATCTGCGCGGTGCTTAAGGAAACGTTCGCTCCTTCTGCTAAAGCGGGCTCAATGATGGGCAAAGCAAGGTCGGGCTCGCCGTCGGTCAAATGACGGTAGACGGTAAGGAGATTAAGGTTTGCGGTAAAATCCGTAAGCTCGGTATAGACCGGCGTTTCGGGGATTTCCTTGCCTTCTAAGGCGCAAGCTTCCGCAAGAAGCATGTTGTTATAAGCCTCTTTGTTCGCGGGTTTTGATAAAAGAAGGAGCAAATAACCATCGGTGACGGATTCGATGCGGGCGGGGAATAAATCGTAAATGAAGATCATGCCCCCGACCGTAAGAATCGTGATCATGAAGATGTGGAGCCAGGCAATCGAGGGGTCGCTCGCTTCGCGGTTTTGGCACGTCACGATGACAATCATCGAAATGATGAACTCAACAAACAAGAAGAGGATCGGGAATAGAATATAAGCCGATAAGTTGTTTGTTTTGACGTCGGTCGGGCAGACTTTTGTCTCGCCGACGAGGCCATCAAAACCAGATACACCGAATTTCTTTTTCCCATTGACGTTGGAATAGCCTAAGCCGAGCACGGTAGATTTGAGGATTTTGTACTTTCCCGCCTTCGCGCCGAGCACGTGGCCGAGTTCCAGAAGTAAAGCGTTTAAAATGACGCCTGCGACAAGGCCCAAAATCATGATGAGAATCGAATTAATGGGGAGCGATGCCCCATAGCTTTCCATCAAAGGTTTAATGACCAAAAGGCCCACCAGTAACGCCACGGCGAGCATAGCAACATATACAATGAACGTTGCAAGGTCGTTTTTCTTCATATCCGTCTCCTTAGAGTAGCAGGGTGAGAATGTTTTTCACGTCCTCATAGCCCAGAGATTGGTGGCAACAACCAATCTGACGTGTATTGTTGCCGGTTGCGATCGCCGCTAAGGAAGGGATGTCCTTTTCGCCGAGGCCAACGTCTTGCAGGCGCGTCGGCATTCCGATGGAGGAGAAGAACTCCTTCATTCGTGCAGGCACTATTATAGAGGCCTTTTTGTCATCTGGCTCGCTAATGTTAAATAAAACGCGCGCGAGTTTTGCAAATTTGGCTTCATCGCGCCGCCGGACATATTCCGCCCAGGCAGGGAAAATCAGCGCAACGCCGGCACCATGGACGATGTCGGGCTTATATCCGGAAAGCGCGTGCTCAATCGGGTGAACGACGAATCCAAATTGCTTTCCAATGCCCGTAAGACCGTTGTGAGAAAGACTCGAATTGAGCATTAATGCTGCACGCCCCTCGTAACTATGCGGATTTTGGAGCACTTGCTTCACGGCGGTCATCGTGTTTTTGACCAACGCTAAAGCCCAATCATCCGCAAGCTGATTCTCATCGGAAGGATCAAAATAACGCTCCAGCGAATGCATCATGATATCGCTCGCGCCAGCTGCGGTTTGATAGGCGGAGACCCCATAGGTGAGTTCGGGGTTCTCGATAACGAAAAGCGGGCGATTAAAGTCATTGTTAAAGCCCATTTTGACCTGCGTCTTGTCATCTTGAAGAACGGCAGAATTGGACATTTCGCTGCCCGCTGAGGCGTGGGTTAAGATGACACCGACAGGCAAAGCGCGTTCAGGCTTGGCTTTCTTGAGGTTGAAGTCGAATAGGTCGCCGTCGTAATAAAAGCCCGAGGCGATGCTTTTCGCGGTGTCGATGGGAGATCCTCCGCCGATGGCTAAAATCAAGTCCACGCCCTCCTTACGGGCCAAAGCGACGCCTTCGCGCGCTTTGCTGGCCTCAGGATTTGGGCGCACTCCGCCAAAACGGATGAATCGGATGTTCTTCTCCGCAAGTTTTTGCTCTACTAAAGGCAGCAAATCCGCCTCGATGCGCTTGGAGCCATAAACGATAAGAACCGTTTTCTTGCCATAGGAAGAAACGATATCTCCAACGCAGGCTTCTTTGCCCTTGCCAAAGAAGATTTTCGTCGGGGATACGAAGTCAAAATCAATCATCGGGATTCCTCCTTTTTGCTCATCGCAATCAGCGACGGAAGGACAATTTTCGTGAGATTTGCAAAGAATTTGTCCATGCGGTTCACAAAACGGGTGCTGGTTAATTTTGGATCTTTGAAACAATAGCCAAACTCATCCGAAACCATATGGGCGAAGCGGCGGGATAAAGAGCGTATGCCCTCAATCTTTAATCCAAGAGACTCGCCATCCGCAGACCACATATTGAAAAGTTTGGTGTTGAGCTTGCCAAAAATGAAGTCGTCGGTCAGATCGCGGGCGGCGGAATTGTACGTCGAGCGGAGGAACGCGAAGTTTTCGCGAACGTAATCCAAGAACGCTTGAAGGACCGTTTCAACATCCTTCGCTCCTTCTGCAGAAGCTAGGTCTTCGTTGAGTAAAATCGCCGCGATTAAGTCATAGATGTCCTGATAGTGATAATAGAAAGTCTGGCGATGGCAGCCGATGCGATTGCAAAGCGCGGTGACGTTGATGTCTTCTAACGCCATCGTTTTCATCATGTCTTTCAGCGCATATTTGAACTTGGCTTCGGTAATCATATCTGCCGCTCCTTTCTCGCCAGCTCGACCGCGATTTTCGCGCCGAGCTCAGCGTTGTGGCACACAAGTGCGATGTTGGATTCTAAGGATTTGCCCCCGGTAAGTTCGACAATTCGTTTCAGCAAGAACGGCGTCGCATCTTTGCCTTTGACCCCCTGCTCTTCCGCTTCTTTGACCGCCTGGTCGACGATGGAATCGATGTATTCGTGAGGCAAGGCCATTTCTTCGGGGATGGGATTCGAGATTAAAACGCCGCCTTTTAATCCGAGCTTTTTCTTCGCATAGAGGATTTCCGCCGCCTCTTCCGGGTTCTGGAAGGCATAATCGACAGGGGCGTCGGTCGCAAGGCTATAGAAATTTGCGAACCGCTCGGCTTTATAGGAGAGCACCGTCACGCCTTCCGTCTCGAGGTATTCCAGTGTCTTAGGGATATCCAAGATCGCTTTCGCCCCAGAGCAGACAACCGTGACGTCGACTTCGCCAAGCTCCTTGAGGTCGCGGGAGATATCGAAGGTCTTTTCCGCACCGCGATGTACACCGCCGATTCCACCGGTAACAAACAAGGGGATTCCCGCCATTTTAGCACAGAGCATCGTCGCAGAAACGGTGGTCGCTCCATATTGCTTTTTGGCTACGACAATCGGGAGGTCGCGCTTAGAAACCTTTGCAATTCCCTTCTTTTTTCCAAAATCTTCGATTTGTTCGGGAGACATGCCGATGATGATTTCACCATCGATGATGCCGATGGTCGCGGGGACGGCACCGTTTTCGCGCACCGTGGCTTCGACCTTAAGCGCCGTTTCCACGTTTTTGGGATAGGGCATGCCGTGGCTGATGATTGTCGACTCTAACGCGACGACGGCCCTTCCTTCTTTTAATGCAAGTGCTACTTCAGGGTTGATTTTCATTGTTGTTGTCTCCTTTTATTCGGTCGGGTTTCAAGTAGGTATATGGAGCCGTAATAAAATGCGGCGGCAATTGCTAAGGTAGCGGCAAGTAAGGCGGGAAAGCCCCAGGAGAAGCCTTTCCACATAAAGTGGAGCAGGATTCCTTCTCCTTCTTTATTCCGCAGGAAGAAGTCGGTAATCATGATGACTACGGCAAGTAAGACCGAGCCGCCAAAGACGAACGAACGATAACGGTTTAATGGGCGGCACGTCTGGAACAGTGTGATAAAGCTGAAATAAGTGAAGGCTAGGACTGCCATCGAAACCGTGCTCGAATAAACGTATTCCGGGGCATAAGCGATGATGTCAGCAAAGAAGACGCGGAAGAGGAAGGGCAACGCCACGCAAAGTGCCTCGGCGATACCGCTAGGAATCGAGCGGAGGAAAATGTTCTTTAGCATGGAACCCTGAATGCGTTCGGAAGAGGGCTGCAAAGCGAGGAAGAAGCTTGCGAGGCCGATGGTAATGATCTCCCATACGAGCAAATGAGCCGTAGAGAAGGGGTATCTCGAACCGCCGCAGGCCAAAGAGATGAGGAAGGCTGTGGAAACGAGCAAGGCAAATAACGTTTTGGTTAAGAACAGGGTGCAAGAACGCTGCAAGTTATTGATGACTCTACGTCCTTGGGCAACGACGTCAGGAAGCGAAGAGAAATCCGATTTGGTGCAGATCAGGTGCGCGGCATTTTTGGCGGCGCTAGCCCCGCTTGCCATGGCGATAGAACAATCAGCGGCTTTTAAGGCGAGGATATCGTTGACGCCATCGCCCGTCATCGCGACTTTATGGCCCTCTTCTTGCAAAGCGAGGACCAATTTTCTCTTTTGGTCTGGCAACACACGCCCAAAGATGCGCTTGGTTTTGATGAGCTCGGGAATGTCATCGTCCGACACGGTGGACATGTCGACGAATTCGTTAGCCCCATTTACGCCGCACTTTGAAGCGATCTCCGAAACGGTGACCGGATCATCGCCCGAAATAACGTACACTTCTACGCCAGAATCCTGGAACCAAGCGATGTTGGATTTCGCGTCATCTTTGATGTGGTCATGGAGCACTAAAACACCGTAAATTTTGAAATTTCTTGGCAAAACGCCATTTTCTATATCGTTTTCTGAATTTGCAACCACAATGCAGCGGTAGCCTTTTTTCTTGTAGCTCTCAAGCAGCAATTCGATTTCGCGTTCCTTTTCCGCGGGCACGAAACCATACGCACCAAGGGCATAGCTTCCGCCATCGGCACGAGTCACCGCACTATATTTGTTCTCGGAATCGAAGGGCACGCAGCAACGCACCGGTGTTTTGTTACGATCACCAAAACGCTCTTTCAAGGCGTGGGCGGTGACGTTATCATCCCCCGTCGCATCGAGGATGAGGGAAATGGCAAAGGCGAGCTCGGATTCGGTCCAGCCGTGGAGAGGAATAACTTCGCCGACGCTCATATTCCCGTCGGTCAAGGTGCCGGTCTTATCGAAGCAGATCACGTCGACGCGGGCGAGCATTTCAATGCAATAAAGCTCCTGGACGAGCATATCGCGCTTAGCGAGATGGATGACGCCCGTAGTCAAAGCGACCGAGGTCAATAAGAACATGCCTGTCGGGAGCATGGCCACCATCGAGCCAGAAAGGCCTTCGATAAAGCGCGTGCCTTCCATCGACATCGGGAAGAACATGCTCCATTCGATATCGCGGCGAAGGAACGCCACGACGGTATAGGCGATGCCAAAGCCTAAAGCAATTAACGTGCAAATCGCGGTGATGTCCCAAATAGACTGGGCGATTTCCGATTTGGGACGGGCAAATTTCTTCGCGCTTGCCTGCAATTTTTCCGCATAGGAATCTTTGCCCACGTGTACCACTTCCGCGACCACCCGTCCCGATTTGATGAACGTACCGGAATAAAGCCGGTCGTTCGGGCCTTTCTTGGCCGCGACGGATTCGCCCGTAAGCAACGATTCATCGCAAGAGCAGTGCCCCGTCCGCACGATCGCGTCAGCGGGAATTTGCTCCCCTTGGGAAAGGATGATGACGTCAGAAAGAACGACTTCTTCTTTGCTAATCTTCGTTTCCTTTCTCTCACGAAGCACGGTGCAACGATCGTCGGAAAGCACCTTTAGACGTTCAATGAGGTGGCGAGCGTGGATGTCTTGGTAAATACCAATGCCGATATTGAGGGCCAAGATAAAGGCGAAAAGGAAGTTGGTGAAGCGAAGCTGCCCCCAGATCATGATGATGGTGATGGCGATCAGGAGTACGTTGAAGGGGTTTGCGAAATTATCGAAGAAAATGCGCCCATAAGACTTGCTTACCACTTTCTTCGTGTGGTTGGTGAGCTTTTGCTTTTTCCTTTCTTCGACCTGCGCCAAAGAAAGACCCGTCTCGATGGAAACGTCAAAAGAAGGTACGTTTGGTTCGGTTTTTGGAGTCACGTTCATTCGCTCCTTAAGCAGATAACGGGATCCTTCTTGGCCGCCATGCGGGCTGGGACGAAGCCGCTGACGAAGGCAAGGACGATGGAGATAGCAAGCAGCAACACGCCATGCCACGGATTGAGCTGGGCGATGCTTCCAAGGTGATTCCCAGGGAAGGCGTGGTCCAAAATCGCGTTAATGGGGAAGCAGGCGACAACCGTAAAGGCGATGCCGATAAACCCTGCAATGAAGCCAATGATGACGCATTCGGCCTCAAATAGGCGCGACACGTCCTTCTTTCTCGCCCCGCAAGCGCGGAGTACGCCGATTTCCTTGGTTCGCTCGATAACGGAAACGTAGGTGATAATGGCCGTCATGACCGAGGAGACCACCAAAGAAATCGAGGCGAAGACGATCAGGACGGCGGAAATAACCTCAATCATTGTCGAGAGGCCGCCCATGAAGTCGTCCATAATATCGCTATAGTTGATTTCGTTTTCGGTATGGGCTTCGTTCCATGCATCGAGATAGCTATGGATAATGGGCTTGGAAGTGAGGGATTTAGGGAAAATCAAAACCGAGGAAATCAGCGAATAAGAGTTTGCATAAGCAACGATATCCATCGCGTTTTCATCGGCGGTGGGATCGAAGAATTCGCTCGCGTCATCGGACATATTCGCGAAGAAGTTGGTGATATCGATGTCTTTCGCAAACTCTGCGCCGAAATTGCGGCACGCGGAGAGGTATCCCGAAGCGCGGTTATAGTAGCTGATACCACCGCTAGAGGGGTTATAGCCGGTCGATAAATAGTAGCGGAAGCAGTTCCCGAGGCCGCTGGTAAATACGTTAGTAGCTTGGGCCATGGTCGTTTCGTCGATGTCGTCGAGTTTCGCGTCTGGCCCAAACAAGGCCATGATTTCGTTGAGCATGCGCTGAATCAAGGCTTTGCCGTCGGTGTTGTTATCGCTGGTTCTTGGGATACACCAGTTTCGTTTCTGAACTTGGCCCACGTCATAGGCGGAGGTTCCTTCTTTGATGTCGTTGGCCATCAATTCGGTAAGCTTTGGCGTGTAGGCAATCGAAGCGGGCATCAGCTGGATATAAGAGCTCTCGGTCGGACGGAGGACGCCGACGATCTTCATTTTGATGGGCTTATACTTCGCGTCGTCATGATAAACCTCTTTAATGTCGGGGGTGGGGATGCCTTTAGCGGCGAAGGTTGTCGGGGTGCCGTCAACGGTAACCGTTCCACCGCTTGTACTCACGGAAAGATCGCTCCAGCAGGGCACGTTTACTGTGGAATAAGGGATTTCTGCAGGGTTTTCTGGCAAATTGTAGAACGCAGAGTTGGTGTAGCACTTATATTGGATTTTGCCCGGATGCTCCTCGTCTTTATATAAAAGATCGGAGAAATTGATGACTTTATCCTCGTCGCGGAGAGAGGAGAAGACGGCGTCGCTGCGGAAGTAACCGAGTTTGCGCATGGTCGCGAAATCAATACGGTTATACCGGTCGACGATAAGCGCCATCTCGTCCGCCTCGACGGGGAAACGCCCTTCGATGGTGTCATAGAGTGAGGCCATGCCGCTTTCATCGCCATAGAGCTCATGGATGATGGTGGTCGGAAGCGAAGTGACGGAGGAAATCGCCGAGCCCATCGGGCCAGCGGAGGAATATTGGTCGATGCCGCGGACTGCGTCAGAAGAATAGCCGTCGATAAAGTCTTGGTTGGCAAGGAAATGGAACTGCAAATCCTTACGGTTATACATGACCGACATCGCCGACCCATAAGCGGGGCACTTCGGGTCATCGAGCATCGCATCGAGATAATCGAAGTACTCTTTGCTGAAATCGTTGTAGACCGGGGTGGTCAGCATGTTTGAGGTGTCATAAACCGTCACCGTCTTCTCTTTGGGAAATTCTGGCGGGAGATTATCGGAAATATTGGTCAGTTTATAGCTGATGGGGTTGATGGAAATCGGCACGGAGGAAGCGATGGATACTTCAACCTCACCGACATATTTGCTAAAGCCGTTGCTCGTCGCAAGCACTAGCGCCACGCCGATGATGCCAAAGGAGCAGGCGATCGCCGTAAGGGCGGTCCTGCCTTTCTTCGTGCGGATGTTACGCGCAGAGGAGCCTAAAGCGGTGAGGAAAGACATCGACGAGCGTTTGCCTTTGGGGTTGCGGTCGGGTTCGTTGGTTTCCGGTTCCGGGAGCGGGTCGGTATCGTTGATAACACGTCCATCCTTCATTTCGATGACGCGGTCGGCATATTGGTCCGCGAGTTCGCGGTTATGGGTGACCAAAATGACACAGCGGTCCTTCCCCACCTCTTGAATTAAGTCCATAACTTGAACCGAGGTGGCGGAATCTAACGCGCCAGTAGGCTCATCGGCGAGGATGATGTCGGGATCATTAACGAGGGCACGGGCGATCGCGACGCGCTGCATCTGACCACCGGAAAGTTGGTTGGGTCGCTTCTTTAAGTACTCTCCTAGGCCCACTTTCTCCAAAACTGCGATGGCTTTGTCTTCGCGCTCCTTACGGGAAAGGCCGCCAAGCTGAAGCGACATGACGACATTTTGAAGAACGGAGAGGTGGGGAATGAGGTTGTACGATTGGAAAACGAAGCCGATCCGCTTGTTACGGTAATTATCCCAATCCTTATCTTTGTAGTCTTTGGTGGAACGTCCGTCGATGACCATATCGCCTTCGGTGTAGCGGTCTAAGCCGCCGATGATGTTCAAAAGCGTGGTTTTGCCCGAACCCGAATGGCCTAAAATCGCGACGAAGCCTCGGTCGGGGAAACAGATCGATAGATCGTGAATCGCCGTAAAGGGCTTTTTGTCGACGTAGTAGTCTTTCTTGATGTGCTTGAGCTGCAAGCAGACTTTCGGGGTGGGTTTGTTGACGGATTCGTTCTTCATAGCGTGCACACTATAGCACGTAAAAATATTGCGTTAAGGCCTTGACTTTTAAGCTTAAATTTATACACCGTAAAAATCTCCGTAAGAGGGCCATCTTTCTTTGAAAGAAAAAATTTTCGCCCAATATTTGCCAATTTACGATGGTTCGGCATGCCTTCTATGCAAAAATCTTAGCCCGGCGAAGAAAATCACCGTTAAAAATCTCGATTTTTTATCCAAGAAATGCACGAAAAACAAAAATATGACTGCAAATCCGCGATGGAATTAACGATTTTTGCCGTTTGCAGTATTTTGCTTTCTCCGTCCAAGAAAGAAGTGTTTCAAGACCGACGAGCATTCCGCTTCCATAACCCCAGTCAAAATATTGGGCACGCCATTGTCGGCATCGAAAACATGGTACTTTGACTTCACCGCGCCTTCGTCGGGATCAGAGGCGCCATAAACGAGAGTCGTCAGTCTGCTGGCCTTAACTGCCCCAGCGCACATGAGGCAGGGCTCGAGAGTTACATACAGCGTGCAGCCTTCTAACGTCCACCTTCCAAGCAACTCTTCCGCTTTACGTATGGCGTTAATTTCCGCGTGTCCGGAGATATCCAAGGCGTTTTCCCGCGAGTTATGGCCAGCGCAAAGTATCTTGCCTTCATAAACGATGACCGCTCCGACGGGGGCCTCCCCTTCTTCGGCAGCTTCCCGTGCCTCATCTAAAGCGAGACGCATAAACACTTCGTCGCGTTCCATAATCCTTATTATCTATAAAAAGAAAACCACAGCACAGGGGAAGATACGTTAAGGCTGCTACGTTCCCGTCCTGACCTGGTTCCCTACCCGCTCCTCGCGATGGCAAGGGAATCATACTCATTAACAGCGCCTTTGTCATCATTTCCGCGACATTTCACGAAAATCCATGCAATAGAAAAACCCTGCAATTTCAGTGATTTATCGCAGTTTTGCAGGGTTTTAATGATTTTTTGCTTACTTTTTAACGGGGTGAATCACTTCAAGACCGCCCATCCATTTCCGCAAAGCTTCGGGGATGACGATGGAGCCGTCTTCGAGTTGGTTCTGCTCGACAAGGGCCGGGAAGACGCGGCTGGTGGCAAGTCCAGAGCCGTTTAGAGTGTGGGCGAACTTGGTCTTTCCGTTTTCGTCCTTATAACGGATCATGCCGCGGCGGGCTTGGTAATCGCGGGCGTTGGAGACGCTCGAAACTTCCTTGTAGATGCCCATTGAGGGGATATAGACCTCGATGTCGTAGGTGCGGGCCATGGAGTGGCTGCAATCGCCAGCGGCGAGTTTATCCACCTGATAGGTTAAGCTAAGGCCTTCAAGAAGCTTCTGGGCCTTATGGTACATTTCGTCGAAGGCGGCATCGCTGCCTTCTTCGGTGGTGTACTGGACCATTTCTACCTTATTGAACTGATAGCCGCGGATCATGCCGCGCTCCTCGGTGCGGTAGCTGCCCGCTTCCTTACGGTAGCAAGGCGTGTAGGCGAAGTATTTCTTGGGGAGCTCAGTATAAGAGAGCACTTCGTTACGGTGGAGGTTCACCAGAGCCGTTTCTGCGGTCGGAAGGATGAATTTACGGGGTTCGACGCCTTCAAGCCAGAACACGTCTTCGGCAAATTTGGGGAATTGTCCCGCGGTATAGCCGGATTCGTAGTTGAGAATATGGGGCGGAAGGATCATTTCGTAGCCGTCTGCGAGGTGAGCTTCCATAAAGTAATTGAGAAGCGCCCATTCGAGCCTCGCGCCGAGGTTGGTGTAGATCCAAGTTCCAGTGCCAGAGATCTTCGCCGCGCGCTTATAGTCGATAAGACCGCACATTTCGCAGAGGGTGACATGGTCGCGCGGAGTGAAGGAGAACTTCTGCTCCTCGCCAAAATGATAAATCGGAGTGTTGTTCTCTTTTCCGCCGGGAAGAAGATCATCATCGGGGATGTTCGGGAGCACTTCGATGAGGGATTTAAGTTCAGCCTCGATGCGCTCAAGCTCCGCGGCATCTTCCTTAACGGAAGCAGCGAGGGCCTTCACTTGCTCAAAGACGGGACGCGGGTCTTTACCTTCTTTCTTTAATTGGGGAACGGAAGCGGAAAGTTTGTTCTGTTCCGCCTTGTTCGCCTCGACCTTTTGGAGGAGTTCGAGCCTCTTTTTGGACAAGGCAATGATGGGTTCGGGGTCAAAGTCCCAAAGCTTTTTGGCTAAAGCGGCTTTGACGTAATCGGGTTTTTCAAGGATGAGTTTGATGTCGATCATCGTTTTGCTCCTGAAGCTAATAATGCTTCGTAATAACCTTTTAGGGTAGTGCCATAGGAGACGAGGTTGTGCGCCTTAGCTATGGCATAAGCGGCATCTATTGTGCTCTTCGCCCCGGGATAGTTCAACGAATCGAGATATTTCGCGATGGCTTCCGGGGAGGGAAAGAAGAAACAGGAGGTTCCTTCTACTAAAAGCGGGTTGGGGTTTGGCGAAGCGATCGCCACGACCTGCGTCTTGGATGCAAACGCCTCTAACGGGGCGATCGGGTCCGGGCGTAACGAGTCGTTGCTGATGTAAGCGACGGAGTCCATGAGGGCGCTGCGATAGACGTCATCTTGGACGGCGTCTTTGAAGTGCAAATTGGAAGAACGGCGGACCCGTGCGATTGATTTTGCGATTTTTAGCACGTCATAACGGCTATGTGCCCCGAAGAAATAGAAGTCTAAATTGGGGCAGTTCCGCGCGATGGATTTGATGAAGGAGATGGTCTTGCGGTCCGCATAGGAGCCGGTAGCGACCACCGTCTTCACCCCAGGGCGCACCCCGAAATAACGACGGAAGATTTTGGCTTCGCTAGACCGTTTGGAGAAACGGTTCATTCGCACTGCGGGCTCAAGGATTTCGATATGCGAGGTGACGCCGACGCGCCGGGCTAATTCTAACCCTGCCTCATTGGGCACGAGGACGAGGTCTGCTTCGTTGAGCATCATTAAGGCCTTGGGCTTAAGCTGATCACCCTTTTCTGAGGTTAGGAAACCGGCCTCAGGATCATCCTCAGCATAGAAGGCGGAGACCACGGTCGAGACCCCCTTCTCCTTCTGCTGACGAAGCGCAGCGAGGTCTTTAGGAGACATGAAGTGGGCGATTTTCACGTCTTCTTGGGGCGTGTCTACCCAACTGATGTCCACGACTTCGCAGGCCCCTTTGAGGGTTTTGCGTAACCGCGTGCCCTCAAAGGAAACCACTTCGTCTTTTGGTTTGAAGCAGATATAGACCTTCATGGCCTACTCCCGCTTATTCTTCTCCTTCGCCGGAGTCGCCGCCATCGACGGTGTCGGGGTTGAAGGGAGTATCGTCGACGAGAGTTTCGTCGATGGGCTGCTCTTCGGGCTCATATTCCTCTTCGGGTTCGTCCGAATGCGGGATGATGGCGATGGAAGCGACGCGAGTCTTGTCATCGATGTTGATGATCTTGACGCCTTGGGTGTTTCTTCCGGCGATCTTGATTTCGGAAATCGGAGTACGGATGACGATGCCCGATTGGGTGACCACGAGGAGATCCTCGTCGCCGCTGACGGCGCGGACGCAGCAGAGTTTGCCGTTTTTGGCGGTCAAATTCATGGTCGTGACGCCCTTCGCACCACGCTTGGTGACGCGGTAGCCATCGTAATGGCGGGTCGTGCCATCTTCAAGGGTAACTTCCGTGTCGCTGGCATAGGAGATCTTGCCGTAGCCGCGAGTGGAGAGAACGAGGAGTTTATCGCCTTCGAAGGAGCCGGTGACGCCGACGATGATGGAACCATCTTTGAGGTCCATACCAGAGACGCCCGCCGCGGTGCGGCCCATGGCGCGCACTTCGTCTTCTTTGAAGGTGCAGAGCTTACCGTTGCTGGAAGCGAGGGAGATATAGCAGTCGCCGCCGGTGCGCTTGACGTCGAAGAGATCGTCGCCTTCTCTTAAACCAACCGCGATTTTGCCGTTGCGATTGATGGAGGCGAATTCCTTGAGGCTCGTGCGCTTGACGACGCCGTGGACCGAGGTGAAGAAGAGGAAGTTGTCTTCCGGATAGTCGTCGCAAGGAACGATGGCCACCACTTTTTCATCTTTCTCGAGGTTGAGGAAGTTCTGGGCGGGGACGCCTTTGCCCACGCGTCCGGAATCCGGAATCTGATAGCCACGGAGGCGATAGACGCGGCCGAGGGTCGTGAAGAAGAGGATGTCCGTGTGGGTCTTAGTGTGGATGATGAGCCTGGTGATATCGCCCGCGGTCATCTTCATGCCCGTGAGGCCACGTCCACCACGATGCTGGGTGGAGAAGGTGTCGTCGTCCATGCGCTTGATGTAGCCGTTACGGGTGAGGGCGATGATGATGTTCTTCTGCGGGATGAGGTCTTCGTTCTCGATATCCGCGGCCTCGTCGGAGATTTCGGTGAGGCGGGAGTCGCCAAACTTCTCTTTGATTTCGGTAATTTCCTTGATCATGAGTTCGACGATGTTGTCGCGGGAGGAGAGGAGGCGGTTATATTCGGCAATATTAGCCTCGAGTTCCGCTTTCTCGGCGAGGAGCTTGTTCTGCTCCATGCCCTGCAAGCGGCGAAGCGTCATGGCCAAGATGGCGTCGCACTGCTCTTCGCTTAAGCCAAAGGCGTCGAATAAGCGCGATTTGGATTCGGCGTCATCGTTGGAGTCACGGATGATGTGGATGACTTCGTCGATGTTGTCGTGGGCGAGGATCAAGCCTTCCACGATGTGGAGGCGACGGGTATCTTCGCCAAGGAGGAACTGGGTCCTGCGGGTAAGCACCTTGACCTGGAAATTCACATAGTCGCGAAGAAGCGGCACGATGCCGAGGGTCTTCGGGGCACCGTCTTCAAGGCAGAGGTTGATGATGCCGAAGTTGGTTTGAAGCGCAGTGTGCTTGAGGAGGTTGTTCGCGACGACTTCGGGGATCATGTCCTTACGGATTTCGATGACGACGCGGATGCCTTCTTTATTGGATTCATCGCGGACATCGGTGATGCCTTCGATGACTTTGTCGCGGACGAGTTGGGCGATGTTCTCGATCATCGCGGATTTATTCACCTGATAGGGAATCTCGGTGACGATGATGCGGGACTTGCCGTTTTCCATCTCCTCGATGTGGTAACGGGAGCGGATGGTGATGGTGCCGATGCCGGTGGTATATGCATCGAGGATGCCCTGGCGGCCCAAAATGATGCCACCGGAGGGGAAGTCCGGGCCCGGGAGGTAGCCGTTCATGATTTCGGCGGCGGTGATTTCCGGGTTCTTCGCAACGGCGATGACGGCGTCGATGGCTTCGCTCATGTTATGGGGAGCCATGTTGGTCGCCATACCGACGGCGATGCCCTGCGAACCATTGACGATGAGGTTCGGGAAGCGGGAAGGAAGAACTTCCGGTTCCTGAAGGGTGCCATCGTAGTTCGGAACGAAATCGACGGTGTCCTTGTCGAGGTCGCGGACCATTTCCAAGGAAAGCTTGGACATACGGGCCTCGGTGTAACGCATAGCAGCGGCTTCGTCGCCGTCGATCGAACCGAAGTTACCATGGCCATCAACGAGCGTATAACGCAGGGAGAAAGGTTGAGCCAAACGGACGAGGGTCCCATAGAGGGCAGCGTCGCCGTGAGGGTGATATTTACCCATGACGTCGCCGACGATACGAGCGCATTTCATGTGAGGCTTGGAAGGAAGCATGTTGGTTTCCTTCATGCCGTAGATGATGCGGCGCTGAACGGGTTTGAAGCCATCGCGAACATCGGGGATGGCGCGGCTTACGATGACCGACATCGAGTAGTCGAGGAAGGCGGTGCGGACCTCTTGGGTCACATCGCGGTCGATCAAACCGGGGATGATGCCGGAGACGGCGGCCTCATGGCCGAACATCGCGTCTTCGGATTGGGCCCCTTCGTGGGAGAAGACGGGCGTAGCGGAGTCTTCTTCTTGGACGGAGTCGTCGTTTTCGACTTCTTCGCCCTCGAGGATTTTCTTTTCTTCGTTATCCATTGTTTTTCGTCCTCCTGTATTAGATGTCGAGGTTCTTTACGAACTTCGCATTCTCGGTGATGTATCTGCGGCGCGGGGCAACTTCGTCGCCCATGAGTTCGGAGAAGGCGGCCTCCGCTTCGGCGGCGTCTTCGATGGTGATGCGGATCATCTTCCTCGCCTTAGGATCCATGGTGGTTTCCCAGAGCTGTTCGGCATCCATTTCGCCCAAGCCTTTGTAGCGTTGGAAGGCGAAGCCGGGCTTGAGGTTGAGTTCCTTGCGGAGCTTCTCGAGTTGCGCGTCGTTATAGGCGTAATAGGCGCTGCCCTTGTAGTCGACCTTATATAAAGGAGGTTGGGCGATGTAGACATATCCGCCTTCAAGAAGCGGTCTCATAAAGCGATAGAAGAAGGTCAGCAGCAACACGCGGATGTGGTCGCCGTCGACATCAGCATCGGTCATGATGACGATCTTGTGGTAACGGATCTTGGTGACGTCGAAGTTGTCGCGGATGCCAGCACCGATGGCGGTGATCATGTTGCCGATTTCGGCGTTGGCCCAAATGCGGTCTTCGCGGGCTTTCTCGACGTTAAGGATTTTGCCACGAAGCGGCAAAATGGCCTGCGTTTCACGGTCGCGGCCGTTTTTGGCCGAGCCGCCTGCGGAGTTACCCTCAACGATGTAGAGCTCGCAGATTTCAGGATCTTTGGACGAGCAGTCGGCGAGCTTGCCAGGGAGGGTGGTGATTTCTAATGCGGATTTACGGATTTTCTCGCGGGCGACGCGGGCAGCGTCACGGGCTTTGGAAGCGAGTTGGATCTTTTCGATGATGGCGCGCGCTTCGGCAGGATTTTCCATCAAGAATTGGCCAAGGCCATCGCCGACGACAGAAGAGACGATCTTGCGGACTTCGGAGTTGCCGAGTTTGGTTTTGGTCTGGCCTTCATATTGCGGGTTGGGGTGCTTGACGGAGATGACGGCGGTGAGACCTTCAAGGCAGTCTTCCTTGGTGAAGTTCTTCTCGTCTTCTTTGAGCATCTTGTTCTTGCGAGCATAGTCGTTAAGGACGCGGCCCAAAGCGAGGTTCAAGCCTTCGTTATGGGTGCCGCCTTCCTTCGTGGAGATGTTGTTGCAGAAGGAATAGACGCCATCTTGGCTATAGGAGTCGGTCCATTGGATGGCCACTTCGGCATAGATGCGAACCTTGGTTTCGCCATCGGCGAGGGTGACTTCCTCGGCGCCTTGGCAGTAGATCGGCTCGGGGTTGACCGGTTGCTTGACCTGGTCGATGTATTTGACGTATTCGCGGATACCGCCATCGTACTTGAAGGTTTCGGTAACCGGAGCCTCGCCGCGATCATCGATGAGGGTGATCGAGATGCCGCCGTTAAGGAAGGCCATCTGACGGAGGTGGTTACGAATGGTGTCGTACTGATAGACGGTGGTTTCGGTGAAGATGGTCGGGTCGGGTTGGAAGGTGACGGTCGTGCCGTGTTCGGCTGAATCGCCGATGCGGGTCAAATGGCCGACGGGGTGGCCGCCGTTTTCAAAGCGGAGGAAATACTTCCCGCCATCGCGGCAGACAGTGACGTCCATCCAAGTGGAAAGAGCGTTAACGACAGAGGCGCCGACGCCATGGAGACCGCCGGAAACTTTATAGCCGCCTTCGCCGCCGAACTTACCGCCGGCGTGAAGGATGGTGAAGACGGTTTCAACGCCCGAGAGTCCCGATTTGGCGACGATGTCGACAGGGACGCCGCGGCCATCGTCTTGAACGGTGATGGATTCGCCTTTATTGATCGTGACGGTGATGGATTTGCAATAACCCGCGAGGGCTTCGTCGATCGAGTTGTCGACGATTTCCCATACGAGGTGGTGCAAACCGGCCGAGGCGGTCGTGGCAATGTACATGCCCGGACGCTTACGGACAGCTTCGAGACCTTCGAGAACCTGGAGGTCTTGGGCGCTATAATCGGCTTTGGCGCGCTCGAGCTCCTTCTCGTTGGTCACATCTTCTTTTTTGTACTGGAAGCGATCCTCTTCAGGGGTGGGGCTTCCCGAGGTGACTTTTTCTTCTTCTGCCATCTCTAATTCCTCCTTGTGGCGTTATGATTGGCGACCTCGAACACCGAGGCGCCTTGAAGTGATAAATCCGTTGCGGTAAGGAAGCTTTGGCCTAATTCGCTGAGATAGCCAAGCAATCTTCCCGCGTTATCGACGTCAAGTTCGCTCGTGACGTCATCGAGCACGCAGATGGGTTTTTTCTCCGCCTCTTCAATTAAGAAGTAAGGGGAGAGTTTTAGCGCCAAGGCGGCCATCCGGTTCTCGCCTTGGGATCCAAACTCGGCGACGTCGCGGTCCTCGAGTTTGAAGCGGAAGTCCTCGCGATGGGTTCCCACGGAGGTCGATTTGTGGATGAGGTCGCCCTCAAGAGACTCCGCATAGGCTTTCCTAGCGTGTTCTTTGAAGGACCCGTCGTCTTTTACGAAGCTTCGGTAAACGAGGCAACAGCGGGCCTTTACGCCGCGCAGACGGGCAAGGAGCGATGGCAGGATGGCGTTGAGGGAAGTGACGTACATCGTCCGATACCGCACGATGGGCTCTTCCACTTCGATGAGTTGCTCCGTAATGACTTCCAGCAGCGCTTTGTCCCTTCCGCCGTCTTTGAGGAGAGCGTTTCGGGATTTTAGCAGCGACGCTTGAGTGCCGATGAGGGCGAGGTAGTCGTTGGAGCGCTTGGATAAGCTCACGTCGAGGAAGGCGCGCCGTTCACCTGGTGGCCCCTCGAATAGTCTCACGTCTTCCGGAGAGAAGAGGAGGACGTTGACGAGGCGGCTTAACTCGGAGAGGCGGCGGATGGGCTTCCCGTTGAGGAAGATCCGTTTCCCCTGCGGCGTCAGCTCAATCAGGATCTCGCGATGGAGGCTTCCCTCGCGCACATAGGCGCGTATAGAAGCAGAATCGCAACCGAAGCGGATCAGGTTCTTTTCCTCTAGGGTCCTCCAGGAACGTGCGAGGGAAAGGAAATAAACAGCTTCGGCGAGGTTGGTCTTGCCACTGGCATTGCTTCCAAGGATCAGATTGGCCTTCTCCCCGAATTCGAGGTCGAGCCGTTCGTAGGTCCGAAAGTTGGTCAGGACAAGCCGCTCAAGGATCATGACGCGATTGCGAACGCCTTGCCAAGGACGCCCACCTCGTCACCGGGGTAGAGCTTTCGGCCGCGGCGACGATCCGATTCGCCATTGACCAAAACATCGTGTTCGAGGAGGAAGGCTTTGGCTTCCCCGCCGTTTCCGATGATGTTCGCTAGTTTGAGTAGCTGCCCTAACGTGATGTAGGGGGTGGTGATCCGAATGGTTTTCGCGTTCATAAAAAGGCGGCTTTTTCCGCAAGAAAAGTTTACTACATAGTAGTAAAGAAAGGTAGTGATTTTCGACATTTTTTCAACGTTACAAGCGCAGCGTTATTTTTCGTCGATATTTTTGAGTTTCGGCGATGAAACTCGCTTCAAACAGCCTTATTTCAACTAATAAGATCTGTCGTGGGTAAAGATGTCACCATCGAGGCAGTGAACGACAATAAAAACGGCTTTTTTCGCCCAGTCGAAGTAGTCTCGTCTAGGGACATACCGCTCGCTGTTATGGTAGTAATAGCCGTAAAAATCCTCGGTCACCCCGTATTCGTAACGGCCTTTTTCAATCTGCTCCCACTCCTCTTTGGTGCCCTCGTAAAAGACTTCCAAATAATAGTCTTGTTTCGACGAAACAACGGAATCATCTAGCTTTTTGATGGAATGAGGGAGGTGGAGAATAACGTTTTCCTGCGCATCGATGAAGCCTTTGGGCAAACTTTCCGTGCCCGTATCGACGTTCACGGTCTTCCACTTGAAGAAGCGCCGAGCGAATTCCTTGTTCCAAAAGGGCAATGTCTCGTCAAAGCGATCGTTGAGATAATAATCGTGAGTGACCCCCTTCCCCTTCTCGAAGTTTTCAAAAGCCATTAGCTTAATGGGTTCGTTGTCTTTATATTCAGCAAAGACCAGGCAGCTCCTTTCGCCCTGGACGATTTCGTTCCCGCTGATGAAGTGGCGCACCATCTTGTCACAGACAAGCAACGTGTAACCGTTGATGTTCCCTTCTTCGCCGTCATGGTAATAAAGATCGCATTTGACGTATTTATAGCCGTATTTTTCGGTGCTTTGAACGACCGTCTTCTTCGCGCCGAGCTTAAAAGTTTCAGTATCAATCAGCACCCCGTCTTTATATAGGCCTGATTCGACGCAGATATCGTTTTCGATTTTGGCGCCGATACCGTTTAGAATTCCGTCTTTAAACGTGCCAATGATCACGGTGGTCCGATCGCCGTTGACGGTGACGTCTTTCCCGGGACCGTTGAGCTTGCCGTCGGCAATCGAAAGGCCGACGATCGCGCGATAATCGCTCTCGCCGTTATCGAAAAGAAACTTCGTATCCAAATACATATCTAGCCCCCCTGCATGTATCGTTGCCTATAGTGTGCGGTGCGATAAAAGAATTGTCTAGCGTAGGAAAACGCCCATCCGCCTCTATTCGGGCTACGTTCTTCACTTTGCCTTTGCTCGGGATATGGGGCCCACCGAAGGCATTTCGAGGCTTAGAACACGGTAATAGCGCCTTATAGATATAAGAAAGGGCGGCACGCTGGCCGCCCAAGCAAGGTCATTGGATTAATAGGTTCTCATCGGGGTGATGAGTTCGATGACGGAATCATCCTTCGGGTTGAGCACGACGAAGGGTTTCATCTCCGCCTGGAAGCAGACGCGAACGTCTTCCGCTTTAAGGGCCTTGATCGCGTCGATCACAAAGAGAGAATTGAAGGAGACGTCGAGCCTCTCGCCAGTGAACTGGAAGGTCTGGATGGATTCAAGGGCCGACCCGCTTTGTTCGGAACGGGCGGAAACTTGGACCTCGTCTTCCGCCATGGAGAGTTTGACCACGTAGTCGCGCTCCGCAGAAAGGAGGGAAGCGCGGGACATGGCCGCGAGGAGTTCCTGGGCGTTGACCTCAAGATAGTAGTTGAAGGTCTGCGGGATGATCGCGCGGGTCACAGGGTAGTCGCCGGAGATGAGACGAGAGCAGACGATAACGTTATCGAAGAGGAAGAGGACGCTGGTGTCGGAGACGGCGAGGGTGAGGCGCTTGCTGCCTTCAAAGAGGTGCGTAACGTCAGCGCAGACTTTCGCCGGGATGTTGCAGCGGAACTTGGCGTCGCTATCGATGGAGATGGTCTTGCGGGCGAGGCGGGCCGAATCGGTCGCGGTCGCGGTGAGGATGCCTTCGTTGGCTTCGAGATTGAGCGCGGTGAGGATCGGGCGCTGCTCCTTGGTGGAGGCGGCGAAGGCGCTTTGCTCCACGAGGGAAGCGAATTCATCGCAGCCAAGGCTCAAGATGGTGCCGTTAGGTTCAAGATCGATATCGGTGAAGGCTTCGGCTTTGATGCAGTTGAGCTTGAAGGAGGAGCGGCCATCATCGATTTTCGCAATGGAATCATCGATGACTTCTAAGGCGAGCTCCGTCCCATCCATACGGCGCACGACTTCAGTGAGAAGTTTCGCGTTGATTAACGCCGCGCCAAGTCCGGCGGAACGAATGATTTCGCGTTCGCCGATGCGGTAAGGCACGAGGCACTGGATGGTGATTTCTTTATTGGTACCGGTGACTTCGAGTCCACGGTCGTTTAAGTCAAGCTTGAGGTTTGCGAGTAAGGGGTCCGCCGATTTGTTGGCGATTGCCTTCGACGTGACGTTCAGGGCTTTGAGAAATTGTTCTTTATCGATGCTGAGGCGCATTTTTCTCTCCTAACACATTTATTAATTTTTATTTGGAATTATTTATTAACAGTAATAAGGGCTGTGCGCAGTGTGCATAACTTGGTCTTCAGCGCTTTGGCTATTGTAGCATGAGACTGGTCTTTTATCGACTACTTTATTTAATAAATAAAGGTTTACTTGCCGAGCTTTGCTTTGAGTTCGTCCACAGCCTTGCGCATATCCGGGTCGAATCGCAGTGACTTTTCCACTTTTTCTACACCTTTCATCGCCGTGGCGTGATCGCGCCCACCGAAGTATTGACCAATCTTGGTGAAGGGGACCTGCAGCATCGTTTTGATGAGGTACATTGCGATGTGGCGGGCGAGGGCGATCTGCGAGGTGCGGATTTTGCCAGTGAGTTGGGATGGGGTGAGGTTGTAATAGTCCGCGACGGCGGCGACGATGCGCCCTTCCGAGAGCTTCGTTTTGTCGTCTTGGACGGAGATGAGGCCTTGGATTGCTTCGGTGGCTACTTCCATCGTGATGTGCTTGGTGGGCTTCATGTTGATGGTGTAAAAGAGCAAACGATTTAAGGCTCCTTCAAGCTCGCGCACGTTATTGGAGAAGCGCGAGGCGAGGAAGTTGATGACGTCTTCGTCGAAATCGTTAACGTCCAGTCCTCCAGCCGTGATTTTCGCGCGGAGAATCTCGGCGCTGGTCACGAGGTCCGGACGTTTGATGGAGAGCACTAAACCCGCCTGGAATCGGGATTTTAAGCGGTCATCGAGACCATCAAGCATATTCGGGTGCTGGTCGGAAGTGATGACGATTTGCTTTCCGGATTTCTCCAAATCCGAGAAGATGACGAAGAACATTTCCATCGTCTTCTTCTTGCCAATGAGGAACTGGATGTCATCGATGAGCAAGCAATCGACATCGCTTTTGAAGAACTGGGCTAAGGTCTGCTCTTCTTTGTAGCCTTGGGCAAACTTGATGTATTCGTCCACGAAATCCGCCGCAGCGATATAGAGCACCTTGGAATTGGGCGATTCTTCGCGAATCGCGTTGCCGATGCTTTGCATCAAGTGCGTTTTTCCAAGGCCAGAATCGCTATAAAGAAGCAATGGATTGAAGAGCTTCCCGGGGTTTTTCGAGATCATTAACGCGGCTTGGTAAGCCTCGCGGTTGGAGTCGCCGACGACGAAGGCCTCGAAATTAAATTTGGGGTCGAGGTGGCTATCGACGAAGAAGGATGGCTTCTCCTTCTTTTCTTCCTGGACCTTTTTGAGCTCGCTCTTTTCTACGAAACGGATCTGGAAGTTCGTTCCGGTCACATCTTCGACCGCTTGGCTCACCAAATTCTGATATTTCGAGTTGATGATGATGACGGCGAGGGAAGAGTTGGCTACGACGATCATCGTCGAACCATCGAGCGAGTCAATATACGTTTTGTCAAAGAAAGAGTCATAGACCCTTTGGTCGTCGAGGCGATCATGGATTTTGAGCAGTACGTGGTCCCAGAGCTGGGAGATTTCGGATACGGTTGAGTTCATGTCGCTCTCCTTGCACGGCAAATTATAGGTGCGCGCCGGACAAATTCCATGAGAATTTTCAGAAACGATTAAACTTTGCACATTTTACCCCTCTTTTGCCCCCGTCAAAAGGCTGTTTTTACCACTTATTCACTTTTGCACATTGTGCGCAACTTGTGGAAAACTATGGGTCGGATTTGAAACTGTGAATAACTTTGCTTTTCTGTTCTTTGCTCACTTTCGCATAATGACGAAAAACTTCCGACCAATCGTACATTTTTCGCTTTCTCCACGAAAATGTGAATTGTTGAACACACTGCGCACATCGTCAATTTAAGCGGTGTTTCATGAGGGTATTTCACGGGTTAGTAATGTGAAAAACTTGCCGTTTTCAAAGCTTTCATTCCGCGATTTGTGTGAAAAATCCCCTTTTTGCCACCGCCTTATATGGTACGGACGCGCTTAGGTGTACGCTCATGCGCATGATTTTGTTGCCCGCGCCTATCCAACCCCCTATAATAGCGCTTGCTTAAAAGCAAAGGAGAACCTCGTTATGGGCAAGAAAACTTATCAACCCTCGAAAAAGAAACACGCGAATAAGTGCGGATTCCGCGCTCGCATGGCCACTGCCGGTGGACGTAAAGTCGTCGCTCGCCGTCGCGCCAAAGGCCGCATCAAACTCGCGGACTAAGCGGGAGAGGCCATGAAAAAGGCTAACACCGTCAAATCCCATTCGGACTTTGATCGGATCATCCGTCATGGCCGCGCGGTTAAAACCCCTCACTTCTCCGTCTATTTCGTCTCTTCCCCACTCGGCTACGCTCGTATTGGCATTTCCGTGGGGAAGAAGAACGGGATTGCGGTTAGGAGAGTCCTCATCAAGCGGCAAATCCGGGCGATGGTCGCCCAGTGCGATTTGCTGGAGCTGCCGATCGACGTAATCATTACCGTTCGACCCAGTTACGATCCCATGGACTACCATGAGCTCGAGGGAGAGCTGCTCGCCTCCCTAAACCAAATGAAGGAAACGATCCATTGAAACAGTTCAAGCATAAAAAAATACTCGCCTTAGGTGGTTTAGGCCTCGGCGTGCTTTTGCTTACTTCCTGCACCGCGAACTTCTGCTCCCCGACCGACCAATCGGCCATGGCGTACCCCTATGATCAGGGCGTCACGGTCTATTTGACCAAATCGGAATATGATGCGCTTAAGGCCGATAATTCGACCAAAGCCGTCATTGAGTTAGAGGAACAATTGAGCGCCACTGCACAAATATATGGCCTCCCCACGGTTGCTGGACCCGCTTTTGTCGATTCCACGTACAACGCGCTCAACGAAAAAGTCTACAAATACGTTCCGTTGACCGTTGGAGAGGGAGAGACCCCGGAATTCAAATTAGAAAAAGCTGCCGCGAACAAATACCAAGGCTTCCTTAAAGACCTTGTGGCTAACGCCATGAAGGCCGGCTACGCCTTGCCTAGCCTCTATTATTACTCCGTTATCGACGATTATGTCCTCCGCGCCGCCACGACCGAATATTTCGTGACCCGCCAAGAAGGCAACGCCTCCTATGTCTACGCCAGCAACGCAGACTTCGAAGCGAAATTGCCCTCGTTTAAAACCGATCTCGCATCCGTCTATGTCGGTAACGAGAGCGACTTTGATTCCACTAAGCACGTCGCGGTGAACCCTTACGTTCTCATTGACCCGAGCGAAACCTGCGAAGAAATCAGCGCGGCGAGGTCCATCCTCCGCGAACGCGGCAAGGTGAAATTCACCGGTTACTCCGTGGATGGCAACGGGAACGAGTCGCGTCCGTTCTGCGAAAATCTCGAGGAATGGGACAATGAACTTCGCCTCAAAGCCATCGACTCCGCGGAAATCCTCGGCGTCTACGATATCCCGACCGTCGACTACCTCAACTACTACAAGCAGCAAATCGCGGCGAAAGTCAGCGCCGTGCGTTCTTGCATTGCGACCCGCGAAGGCTACTTTGGCCACTACGGCACCAATGCCGATTGGCGTGTCTCCATCGAAAGCAAGGATTGGGGTTATGCCTGGAAGAAGGGCTTCCTTGAAGGCTTGCTCGTCTACCCGGTCACCTGGCTCCTCGACACCATGGCTTTCGGCTTTGACGCCAACCTCACGGGCGTCGGTCAGATTTGGGCTCTCATCATCGTGACCCTTATCGTCCGTGGCTTGCTCCTCGCCGTCTCTTGGAGGTCCACCATGGACAACCAAAAGATGCAGGCTTTGCAGCCAGAACTCGCGAAATTGCAGCAAAAATACCCCAACGCGAACACCAACCAAGCGGATAAGCAACGCATGAGCCAAGAGCAGATGATGCTCTATCGCCGCCATGGCATTAAGCCGTTCCGTCAGATCATCTTCATGATCATCCAGTTCCCGGTGTTCATCTGCGTCTGGGCTGGGTTGCAAGGCTCCGCCGCGCTTTCCACCGGCGAAGTGCTCAACATGCGCCTTTCCGACAACATCAATACGATCTTGTTCAACACCAAAGGAACTTGGTATCTCAATACCACCGGATGGTGGACGGCTCTCGTCCTCTTCATCTTGATGGCCGGCACCCAGATCATGGCCATGCTCCTTCCGAAACTCTTGGCTAAAAAGAGCACCAAAGACGTTGCCAAACTTGCTAAGAGCCAAACCAACAACACCATGAAATTCATGTCGTATGGCTTGATTATCTTCACCATTATCATGGGCTTCTTCCTCCCCTCGGCCATGGGTATCTATTGGCTTATCGGTGGTTTGATCTCCATGGTGCAGACGCTGATTACCCAAGCCATCATGGCCAAAGCCAAGAAAGGAAGGAAATAACATGAAAGAATTCACCGCGAAAACGGTTGAAGAAGCTGTCGCTGCTGCTGCGGCGGAGCTCGAAGTCGACGCCCTTCACCTCGTCTATGAAGTGAAAGAGGAGAAAAAAGGTCTCTTCAAGAAATCCGCGACCATCTCCGTCTACGAAGATAGCGATGCCGCAGAATATGCGGAAAAGTACCTCAAAGATGCCCTTAAAGCCCTCGGCGTGGACATTGAAACCGAATCGATGATGGAAGATGGCATCATCAAAATCACCATCGATAGCGACGCTAACCCGATCCTCATCGGCAAGGGTGGCAAGACGCTTCAAGCCCTCAATGAGGTGACCAAATTCGCCGTCTCCACCAAATTCCGCAAGCGTTATCGCATCTTGCTCGACGTCGGCGGATATAAGGAAGACAAGTACGAGCGCGTTGCCCACGTGGCCAAGCGCACCGCGAAGACCGTCCTCCGCACCCACATCGATGTCGCCCTCGACCCGATGACCCCCGATGAGCGCCGCGTCGTCCATAATGCCCTCTCCGACTGGGAACACATCAAAACCGAGTCCAGCGGCGAAGGCGCCGATCGTGCCGTCACCATCAAATACGTCGACTAATCCTTCATTTGCCACCCTCGCGGGTGGCTTTCTCTTTCTTACGCGCGCCCGTAATAAGATATAATGGAGAAGATATGGAAACAATCGTCGCCACTGCTACTGCGCCGGTAAAAAGCGCCCTCGCGTTAATTCGCGTCTCTGGAGACGATTCTTTCGCCATTACCGAGAAACTCCTAGGGAAGCCGCTAAATGTCTCCAATAAGGCGGAAATCCGCCATGGAACACTTTCTTATCAAGGCAAAACCATCGATGACGTGGTTCTCTTATGCTATCCAAACCCTCATTCAATGACCGGAGAAGACGTCGTGGAAATCACCTGCCACGGCTCACCTTTAATCGCGAATGAAATCGTGGAAGCCTATCTCTCTTTGGGCGCCCGTTATGCGACGAATGGAGAATTCACTTCCCGAGCCTTTTATAACGGCAAAGTCGACCTCGTCCAGGCAGAAGCCATCAACGATTTGATTAACGCGACGACCAAGGAATCCAAAAACGTAGCTTTGCTTTCTCTCTCGGGCAAAACCAGCGCCCAACTGAAGCCTTTATTAAACGGCCTTGGAGAAGCTCTTGCTTCGGTGGAAGTCGGCATCGACTACCCTGAATATGATGAGGATGAACCCTATACCTTAAACGACATCGAAACGATGTGCGAGAAGCTTCTGCCGCGCGTCCAGTCGTTAATCGAGAAAGGCGTCCAAGGACAATATCTCCGTAACGGCATCGACGTCGCCCTCGTCGGCGAGCCAAACGTCGGCAAATCCAGCTTGCTTAACGCCCTGCTCGCTGAAGATAAAGCCATCGTCTCTTCGCGCCCTGGTACGACACGCGATGTGGTTGAAGGCGAGATTTCCATCAAGGGGTTACCGGTCCGCCTCTATGACACGGCAGGCATTCATGATACCGATGATGAGATTGAGCGCCTTGGCGTGGAACGGAGCAAAAAAATCCTCGCAAAAGCCGAACTAATTCTTTTGGTAATCGACGGAAATCAAGGCGAAACTGAAAATACGCGGGAATTGCGCGAATTACTAAAAGGAAAGAAAATCCTCGAGATTTGCAATAAATCCGATTTGATTTCCGAAAAAATAGACGGGAATTGCTATGTTTCTGCGATTTCCGGAAATGTGGAAAACATTAAAGAGGCGATTTTTGCAGCCCTTAACCTGAATGATGAGGTTTATGTCACCCCAGCCTTATCTTCTCCGCGCGAACTCTCTTTGCTTCGCCTCGTCGCTTCTGACGTCGAGGAAGCGATTCGCCTATGTAAGGAAGGGCTTAGTGTCGATCTCGTCTCCGTGCCCTTACAAAACGCCTATAACCATATGCGGCAGGTCCTTGGACAAGATCCGACCCAGGACTTCGCCTCGGAGATCTTCTCTCGTTTCTGCGTAGGTAAATAAATGCGTTATTTTGATTCTCATTGCCATCTTAATGACGAAGCGGTGCTTGAACGCATCGACGAAGAGATTTCTCTTTGCCGTGAAGCGGGTATAACGGCCATGATTTGCATCGGCTATGACGTTGCCTCATCGCGCCAAGCCGTCGCTCTAGCGGAGCGTTATGATGAGATTTACGCTGCAGTGGGCGTGCATCCTGAGAACATCGAAGGGTTGACGCTGGATTGCTTAAACGAAATTAAGTCTTTGGCCATCCATCCCAAGGTCGTCGCCATCGGCGAAATTGGCCTCGACTATTATTGGTACCGCGATCCCGCCGTTCGCGAGGCCCAAAAGCCGTGGTTCGTTGCTCAAATCAAATTCGCGAATGAGATTGGCTTACCGGTTTCGATTCACGCGCGAGAAGCAACGCAGGATACCTATGAAATCCTAAAGGAAAATTCTGTCAACGCAGGTGCCGTGCTCCACTGCTACTCCGGCTCCAAAGAGATGATGGATCAGTTTCTGAAACTTGGTCTTTATTTTGGCTTTGATGGCCCGATTACTTATAAGAACGCAGTCACTCCAAAAGAGTGTGTGAAACATTGTCCTATCGATCGATTGCTCGTGGAAACGGATTCACCATATTTAAGTCCGGTTCCGTTTCGTGGAAAGCCGAATAGCCCCAAGAATATACCCATAATTGTCGAAGAAATGGCAAAATTGCGTGAAATCGACGCGGAAAAAATGAATTCGGAGCTCTGGAACAATTTCTCGCGATTGTTCCGCGTGAAACAATGACGAAAACCACCTATCCCATCATTCTTGTCGTCGAAGGGGCTATGGACCAAGCCTTTTTAAGCGAATTCCTCGATTGTGAGTTCGTTCGAACGAATGGTTCGGCTGTTTCACGTGAAACAATCGAATATTTGAAGAAAGCTTCCGAAACGAGGGAAATTGTGATTCTCACCGATCCCGATTCGCCGGGAAATCGCATCCGTTCCCGCATCGCCGAAGAGGTTCCTACAGCGAAACACGCATTTGTGCGGAAGGAGTATTCCATCAAAGGAAAAAAGGTCGGCGTTGCAGAGTCAACCAAAGAGGAAGTCCTCCTCGCCTTGTCACACATTATTCCTGGAACAATGGACAAGGGCGCGCTGACTTACGCAGACCTTCAAGAACTCGGCCTTAGCGGCAATGAAGACGCTTCAAAGCTTCGAGAGAAGGTGGAGGAAGCGCTGCACCTAGGCCATGGCAACGCGAAAACTTTCTTAAAGCGCGTCAACGCGTTACAACTAACCAAAGAAGACTTAAGGAGGGCCATCCATGGATGAAGAACGCTATTTCGAAGAGATCGAATCCTACCGCCTTTTGGCCAAGCACGAAGTAGGCCAAAACTTCTTGATTGATCGTGATGCGGCGAAGGGGATTGTCTCTCTCCTCGACATAAAAGAGGGGGACCGTGTACTTGAAATTGGCTCTGGAGCAGGCTCTCTTACCTACTTTCTTTCCTTAACATCAGGGAAGATCGAGGCCATCGATATCGATGAGGGGCTCATCGCGAAATTACAAAACGATTTCGGGAACGCCGTGGATGTTCATTATGGCAATGCGGCCAAGTGGGATTACGCCCCTTACGATAAAATCGTCGGCAATCTGCCCTACTACATCACCTCGTTGATCATCGAACGGGCGCTTTTGTTGGGCCAAAACGCGAAGACTATGGCTTTCATGGTTCAAAAAGAGGCTGCGGAGCGTCTTCTCGCCCCTATGGGAACAAAAGATTACGGCCCCTTGCCGATACTGATTTCGCTTGTCTGTGACGCTAAGCACGCGTTCACCGTGCGCCGGGCGAGCTTTGCTCCGGCTCCGCACGTAGATTCTTCGGTGCTTCTTTTCGCAATGAGGCAGCGCGATGATAAGTTAATTTCAAAGACTTATAAGCTCTGCAACTCGTTGTTCCTGCAACGCCGCAAAACGATTTACAACAACCTGAAGAACTATCTCCATGACGGGGATAAGGCGAGGGAAATCCTCGCCTCCCTGGGCTTGGCAGAAAGCCTTCGCCCTGAGGCAATTTCACCGGAGCAGTTCCTCGCGTTAGCCAATTTCATCGAATAGCCCATATCTTACTTAGCAGGACAATACCCGCATGCTATAATGAAACAACCAAAAATAGGGGGTAAAAAAATATGCTTTCAAAAGAACGTGTCAAAGATCTGATCAACGAAGCGAAGGGTTGGGACTTTGAACACCGTGCCGGTGTCTGCGCTGGTGCGCTTCAGGCGATGGTCAAGGAACTCAGCGCCAACGACAACGATGCCATCCGTTCGTTCATCATCGCGCTGCTTCGTGTTGCCGTCTCCGCCGACCGCAGCTGCGAACAAGGAGAATATGATCTCTACCGCGCCGTTATCGATGAGAACATCTCTGGCGATGATTTCTATGAGTTGACCAATGGTGGCTCGAACCCGGAACTCGTCAAAGCCGTCGACGAGAATATCGATTCCTTCACCGACGATGCGAAGTTTGCTTGCTGCACCTTCGTCCTCTGCTTCCTTACCGCAGACCGCGAAATCACCAGCAACGAAGAAGCCTTACTCCAAAAACTCTTCGCCTAATTTACGAAAATCTGAAAAACTGCGCAGAAATGCGTCAGTTTTTCTTTTTACCCCACTTTTGCGGGGAAATTTGAAAAATCAAAATCAGTAACTTTACTCCCTTTTTGCGGTGTTTTTCAAAAGAGCGAAAGTTGATTCTTTATTGACGCGCGCAATTGAGTACAATTTCATTGCCTTATGGTTATCAAATCACCCGCCAAGATTAATCTTGCACTGCAAATCCTCGGAACCCGTGAGGATGGCTATCATTTACTCCGCATGGTGAACCTTCCGTTGGAACTCCATGATGTTATCGAAATCGAGACGTTACCCTACTATAACGACACCTACGTCACCTGCGATGAGCTGCGTCTACTCAGCCTCCGTTCCAACCTTTGCACCCGCGCGGTCGATGCGATGCGCGAACGGTTCGGCTTCAAGAACCACTTCATGATCCATATTCACAAAGAGATTCCTTTTGCCGCTGGACTTGGCGGAGGTTCTTCCAATGCCGCGGTCGTGATCTTGGCAATCAACAAAATCTTGAAACTCGGTCTCTCTTTGGATGAATTGTGCGAAATTGCTTTGCCTCTAGGCTCGGACATTCCTTTCTTTATCCGTGGCCACGCCGCTTTGGCTGAGGGTATTGGCGATAAGCTCACCCCCATTAATCCCAAGCATAAATACTTCTGCCTTTTGGTTAAGCCAGAACAAGGGCTTTCCACCAAAGACGTCTATAAAAACTGCGATTCTTTCCCGCGCTTGCCGATCGATATCGACAAGGTCGTCGAAGGCTTGGAATCGGGCGATGAAGAAATGATTGCCGCAAATTTTGGCAATGACCTCTACCCCGCTTCCTGTTCCTTATTGCCACAGGTCAAATCCATCGTCGAAATGCTTCGTCACGATGGATTTCCTATCGCTGCGATGTCGGGGTCTGGCAGCTGCTGCTTCGCTTTAACTCTCGATGCCAAAAAGGCCAAGGCCGAGCAAAAGAAACTCGAAAAGCTCGGCTATGACGCCATCTTCACTAAGACTAATTAAGGGGAGATATCACCATGAATAAATACGCTGTTGTGCTCGCCGCGGGCAAAGGTACCCGCATGAAGTCGACGCGGGAAGATGTTTCGAAAGTTTCTTTTCCCGTGCTCGGAAGACCCATGCTCCAGTGGGTTTTGGAGTCGCTGAAGCAGTTATCCTTAGATCAAATCGTCACGGTTGTCGGCTTTGGCGGGGAATGCAGCAAAGCGATTGCCGAACCTTATGGTGACGTGGTGTGGCAAAACGAGCAGAAAGGCACGGGCCACGCCGTGATGATGGCGGCCCCGTTACTCGAAGATAAAGAAGGTGTCACCTTGATCTGCTGTGGGGATACGCCTCTATTAACCGATAAAACCCTCTCTGCGCTGCTTTCGTCGCACGAGACGCATCATAATGACCTCACCCTTCTAACCGCGAACGTAGAGGACCCTTATGGCTACGGACGCATCATTAAGAATAATGGCCGCGTCGAACGCATCGTGGAGCAGAAAGACTGCACGCCAGATATCGATGCCATTCATGAAATCAATGCAGGCGTCTATGCCTTTGACAACCGCGAACTATTCCACTGCCTCTCTCGCCTCACCCCCAATAACGCCGCGAAAGAATACTATTTGACCGACGTCATTGCGATGTTCGTAGAAAAGGGTCTGCGTGTCTCTACATTCTCCATTACGGATGTGTCGGAAACTATGGGCGTCAACGACCGTTACCAGCTAAGCGTTGCCACCAAATGCATGCAGCGTCGCATCAACAAACGCTGGATGATTCACGGCGTGACCTTTGAAGACCCAGAAACCGCTTATATCGGTCCGGAAGTAAAGTTATCACGCGATACCATTGTCCGTCCCAATACTCACGTCTTAGGCAAGTCCTGGATTGGACATGAGAACATTCTTGGCCCAGATACTTACCTAGAGAACGTTCATATGGGCGAACGGAACAAGGTTGAATATTCGCACCTTGTCGATGTGACGGTGGAAGATGACTGCGTCCTTGGACCCTATTTACGCGTCCGCGGCGGCGCATTGATTCACTCGCGTACGACCTTAGGCAATTTCAACGAGATCAAGAACTCCGAAATTGGGGAAGGCACCTTCTGCTCCCACCTCTCCTACGTTGGAGATGCGCGAGTAGGCAAAGACGTCAACATTGGCTGCGGCACCATCGTGGCGAATTATGATGGGGTGAATAAGACCCGCTCCACCATTGAAGACGGAGCCTTTGTGGGTTCGGGATCAATCCTCATTAGTCCCGTGACCGTAGGCAAGGATTCCTTCGTTGCTGCGGGGAGCGTTATTAACCAAGATGTCCCTTCCGGCGACATGGCTATCGCACGCGAAAAGCAACAAAACAAACCCGGATATGCGAAGATTTTGAAAGAAAAAGCGAAATCTAAAGCAAAATAAGGGAGTTCTTTGAAAAACGAAATAAGCACGCAAAACCCGCGTGCTTTTTTAAAATCACCGCAAAAAGAAAACCGCCCAGATTTTCATCTAGGCGGTAATCGAGTGAAGAGATTACTTCTTCGCTTTCCTTTCGTGGAGGACAGCGGCCTGCGCAGCGGCAAGGCGAGCTAGAGGCACGCGGAACGGCGAGCAGGAGACGTAGTCGAGGCCGACTTCATCATAGAACATGATGGAGGCGGGGTCGCCACCGGTTTCACCGCAGACACCAAGGAGGAGGTTCGGGTTGGCGGCACGGCCACGTTCGACGGCGATGCGGATGAGTTCGCCAACACCTTCGACGTCGATGGTCTGGAACGGATCGAATTCGTAGATCTTGCGCTCGACATAGGTCGGGAAGAACTGCGGGACGTCATCACGGGAGAAGCCCATGGTGAGCTGGGTAAGGTCGTTGGTGCCGAAGGAGAAGAATTCCGCTTCTTTGGCGAGGTCCCCAGCGCGGAGAGCGCCTCTCGGGACTTCGATCATGGTGCCAACGTGATACTTGAGGGTCTTGCCCTGCTTCTTGAACTCGTCTTCGACAGCGGCGACGACGGTCTTCTTGGCCCACATGTATTCCTTGAGCTCGCCAGCGAGAGGAATCATGATTTCGGGCTCAATCTCGTGGCCAAGTTCGGCGGTTGCCTTGAGGGCAGCTTGGATGATGGCACGAGCAAGCATGGCATAGATTTCCGGATAAGCGACGCAGAGACGGATGCCGCGGAAGCCCATCATCGGGTTGGCCTGATGGAGCTGGTTGATGCGGTCACGGACCTTCTGCTCGGTGATGTTGAGCTTCTCAGCGATGTCCTTGATGTTCTTCTCGTCGTTGATTTCGGGGAGGAATTCGTGCAGAGGCGGATCGAGGAGACGGATGTTGACCATGGAATCCGGGTTGGCCATATACATCTCATAGAAGTCGCCGACCATGAACGGACGGATGCGCTCGAGGGCGGCTTCGCGCTGTTCGGTGGTATCGGAGAGAATCATGGAACGCATGTTGAGAATGCGGTCATCGGCGAAGAACATACGCTCGGTACGGCAGAGGCCGATGCCTTCCGCGGAGAAGCGGCGGGCATTGCGCGCGTCTTCAGGGGTGTTGCAGTTCGCACGGACTTTGAGACGGCGATACTTGTCGGCCCAGCCCATGAGGCGGCCGAAGTCACCACCGAGGTCCGCGGGGACCATCTTGATTTCACCTTCATAGACGAGACCAGTGGAACCGTTGACGGAGAGGACGTCGCCTTCGTGGAAGACGCGATCGCCGACCTTAACGGTCTTTTCTTCTTCGTTAACGACGATTTCCGAAGCGCCAGCGACGCAGCATTTGCCCATGGAACGGGCGACGACAGCCGCGTGGGAGGTCATACCACCGCGAGCGGTGAGGATGGCTTCGGAGTTGACCATGCCGATGATGTCCTCGGGAGAGGTTTCGGCACGGACGAGGACGACCTTCTTGCCGGCATCATGCCATTCTTTGCATTCTTCAGCGGTGAAGACGATGGCGCCAGTGCCAGCACCCGGGGAAGCGGGGAGGCCATGGATGACGGGGTCGTGGGCCTTGAGATCCTTCTCATCAAAGGTCGGGTGGAGCAAGTCGTTGAGTTGCTTCGGTTCGACGCGGAGGACGGCTTCCTTCTCGTCGATTAAGCCTTCGTCCACGAGATCGCAGGCGATCTTAAGCGCGGCGCGGGCAGTACGTTTGCCATTACGGGCCTGGAGGAAGTAGAGGACGCCTTTTTCGATGGTGTACTCCATATCCTGCATATCATGGAAGTAGTTCTCCATGCGCTCGATGGTGGCCATGAATTCCTTGTAGACTTCCGGCATGCGGCGAGCGAGCTCGTCGATGTGAAGCGGGGTGCGAACGCCAGCGACGACGTCTTCGCCCTGGGCGTTAGGAAGGAATTCGGCGTAGATCTTCTTTTCGCCGGTGCCGGGGTCGCGAGAGAAGGCGACGCCAGTGCCGGAATCTTCGCCCATGTTGCCGAAGACCATCGACTGGACGTTGACGGCGGTGCCCCATTCGTAGGGGATGCCATTCATCTGACGATAGACGTTGGCGCGGGGGTTGTCCCAGCTGCGGAAGACCGCGGCGACAGCTTCGCGGAGCTGTTCATAGGGATCGGTCGGGAATTCTTCGTTGAAGGTCTTCTTGTAGTACTCTTTGTACTTCTTGACGAGGTCTTTGAGCTCATCGACAGTGACTTCCGTGTCAAGTTTGTAGCCACGGCTTTCCTTGAGTTCGTCGAGCATCGCATCCATCTCGGTTCTCGGATGGCCTTTGGCGATGTTGGTGAACATCAAGCAGAAACGGCGATAGGAGTCCCAAGCAAACCTCTCGTTGCCCGCGAATTTGGCGAGTTTCTCGACGACGACGTCGTTGAGACCAAGGTTAAGGATGGTATCCATCATGCCCGGCATGGACTGCCTGGCGCCGGAACGGACGGAGACGAGTAACGGCATGACGCCATCTTTGAGTCCACCGAAGGACTTATTGTTCTCCGCTTCAATCTCGTGGACGTGAGCCACGATGTCATTCCACACATGTTCGGGGATCTTCTTCCCGGAATCATAGTAGAGGTTGCAAGCTTCGGTAGAGATGGTGAAGCCGGCGGGGATGTTAACTCCAGCGGCGGTCATCTCGGCAAGACCGAAGCCCTTTCCGCCAAGGATGTCTTTGCCCAGTTTCGCAGCGTGAGCTTCCTTGAAGGAATAAACGTACTTCTTTTCTGCCATTGTTTCCTCCTAATAGCATTGGGCTCGTTAGGCCCAGCACAAGGATTTTACCATATCCCCGCTTATTCTTAGAATAAGAAAAAAACGTAACGGCTGACGGCGAGGGATAGATGGCTTAGCAACGCGACTTTTCTTTGCTTTTGCCCTCTTATATGGATGGGCGAAATGGCGTTTCACTTGGGACAAGAAACGAAAAAGCGCGGGGTCGCCGCGCTTTGTGAATTAGTTTTCTGTTCCCTCGGGGAATTTATCGTGGTAACGAAGCTTGGCCCGTTTGATGGTCTTGATGGCCTCTTCGCGTCCAGAGAAGCCTTCGATTTCGGTCTGCTTGCCGAACTCGAGCTGCTTATAGACGGTGAAGAAGTGACGGATTTCTTCGAAAAGGTGCTTGGGAAGCTGGTGGATATCTTCATATCCGGAATAGACCGGGTCGTTCTTGCAAACGGCGATGATTTTCTCGTCTTCTTTGCCGGAATCGACCATATCGAGCACACCGATGGGCGAGCAGCGGATGAGCGATGCGGGGAGGACGGGCTCGCTGGTGACGATCATGACGTCAAGTGGGTCATCGTCTAAGCCCCAGGTCTTGGGGATGAATCCATAGTTATGGGGGTAGTGAGTCGCGGTGAAGAGGATGCGGTCAAGAACGAGGGCGTGGCACTCTTCATCGTATTCGTATTTGTTTTTGCTATGCGCTGGAATCTCGATGTAGGCGAGGAAGTCTTCGGGTTGAATGCGACTTTCCGGAACTTTGTGAAGGATATTGGACATGGTTTTCTCCTGTGCGAGAGTTTTCTCTCGGGCGGCTAATGATAGTACGCTTTATCTCCCGATGTAGGACGAATTGATGCAAAGCGCTTTCTTTTGGGTAAGTATAGCAAAAATGGACAATCTACTGCGATGAGACAAATTGAATCAGGAGTTGGACAGAATATACTCCACTGCTTCTTCCAGGCCTTCGCAGATTAAATCGGCCTTAGCGTCGGGATATTTCTTTGCTGGGTTTGGGTCGCCTGAGGTGAGCATGACGGTGCGACAGTTGGCGTTAATTCCGGTTTGTACGTCTTGGCAGGTATCCCCGACAAACCACGATGAGGATAAATCGATGTTGTATTTCTTCGCGGCGGCTAAAAGCATGCCGATTTTGGGTTTGCGGCAATCGCAGTCAATCTTGAGCTCGGCGACTTCTCCCTCTTCTCCTTTCTCGGGGAAATGAGGGCAATAAAAGAGGTCATCGAGATAAGCGCCCTGCTCGCCGAGCGTATCTTGAAGCTTCCAGTGGATTTCGTGCAAAACGGACTCGCTGACTTTGCCGCGGGCCACGATGGGCTGGTTGGTGATGCAAATGGCCAAATAGCCGGATTCATTGATACGTCTAAGTGCTGAAGCGGCATCTTCTTTGAGCTTCAGCATATCGGGGTGGACGACATAGTCGCCAAAGACGTTGAGCACGCCATCGCGGTCGAGGAATATGGCTTTTTGCTTGCGGCGAACGTTCCGTGAGGCTACAAGGCCCGAGGCGAGGTCTTCTTTCGCTTTTTCCTTCGCAACGTTTTGTATGTATTCTGCGCCGCGATAAGCATAGGCGCCTTCCGCGATAGCCGTGGGAAGGAAGAGTTCCTGCTCAAAGTCGATCTTCATTGGAGCGGTTAACCCATCGAAAGTGTCGAGCAGGTATCGCGAGATGGCGTACACGCCCTTGCAGGCGAGATTCTCATAAAAGATTTCGCGCGGGGAGCTCTTTTCCAGAACGTTGATGACGCGGTCTAAGGAATCCACGACGAGCATATCTTCTTCGAGGGCGTTTGAGACGGGGGAGGCATAGGCGGTGATGATCGCGTGATGCTTCTTATGGAACTTCAATAGCCGCTCAAAATCGATGTCGAGGACGAGGTCATCATATAAATAAAGGAAGTCTTCTTTGATGAACTTCGCGGCGTAGTACATGACGCCGCCGGTGCCGACGGGCCTGCTTTCCTCAATATAGGAAATCGAGGTGTGGAACGCGCTGCCATCGCCAAGGCAGGCTTTCACGTCTTCCCTGCCCCTAGGAAAGGCGACGATAATCTTGGCTACCCCCGAGGCGACGAGGGATTCGACCTGCCATATCAAAAGTGGCTTACCGGCGATAAGCTCAGTGCTCGAGGTTTCCGAGCGAACTTGGATCAATGCAATCATAGGTTTATTATCCTCTCAATTTCCGTCATTTCTAGAAGGTTATCGCGCGATGAAAAATCGGAAAAACTCCGCAAAAAATCATTTTTACTATGCAAAACGGGCGTATTTTGATTCAAAAACCGGTTTTTCGCGTTTCGTAAACGCGCCTACTCGTAAGAAAGTTAGGTGCTACAATATTTTTGAGGTTATTCCTATGGTTGAGCATCCCCTAGTCATGACGTTTGATTTTGGCACACAATCCGTCCGCGCCTGCATCTTCGATTCTCAAGGCGAGTGTCTTGCTATGGAGTCCCGGAAATACGAGCCGGCATACCACTCGCCAAAACCCGGATATGCGGAGATGGATCCCGCCTATTATTTTGATTGCCTTTGCGCCTGCACGAAGGCAATTGCAGAAAAGCATCCCGATTTATTGCCTCGCGTCGCGGGCATCGAACTCGATTGCTTCCGTGACTCCGCGGTCTGCCTCGATAAAGACCGCAACGTCATCCGTCCAATGATTCTTTGGCTCGATTCCCGTATGGCGGAGTGCAAGAAGCCTTTGCCGCTTCTTTCCCGCGCCATCTTTGCCCTCGCTGGGAAATCCGACGTCATTGGGCTCAACCGTCAACGCACGATGGCCAACTGGATCAAGGAGAACGAACCTGAAAATTTCGCCAAGATCGATAAGTACGTTTCCGTATCCACTTATTTCGTTTTTCGACTCACGGGTGCCCTAAAAGACTCTCCTTCCGACTTCACGGGCCACTACCCGCTCGATTACAAAAAGAGGCAATGGTACCAAAAGCCCGAGACTCATTTGCAGGGCCAGATTTTCTCCCTTCGCCGCGATCAGCTTCCTGAGCTCGTCGATACCCAGGGCATTCTTGGCTACATTTCAAAAGAATGTGCTGCTTTAAGCGGCATCCCCGAGGGAATCCCTTTATTCGCGGGGGGCAGTGATAAGTCTTGCGAAACGCTCGGCTCAGGCGTCGTCGATAATAGTCTCGCCTCGATCTCTTTGGGCACCGCGTGCACCGTCGAAACCGTGACGGAGCGTTATATTGGCCCGCAACCGCTTCTACCCGCCTATCCCTCCATCCAAAAAGGCGTCTACAACATGGACGTACAGATTTATCGTGGCTTCTGGATGGTCAATTGGTTCCTGAAGGAATTCGGAGCTGCCCAAATCGATGATCTAGTCACCGCGGACCTAACGGCCGAGCAGCTCGATTCCAAGATGGAGGACATCGCTCCTGGGTCGGACGGCTTGCTCGTCCAGCCCTATTGGGGATCTCCGCTTGAGCATCCTGAGGTTAAGGGCGCGATCATCGGTTTCTCCGATTACACTACCCGAGCACACGTCTATAAAGCCATCATCGAAGGTATCGGATATGAGCTGCGCTTCGCAAAAGAAAACTTCGAAAAGCGCCTTGGCCGCAAGTTCACGGCCTTGCGTATCTCAGGCGGCGGCGCTCGCTCGGACAAAGTGTGCCAGCTTTATGCTGATCTATTCGGCCTAAAGGTCGAGCGTCTCCAGACCGTAGAAACTTCCTCCCTTGGCGCGGCAATCGGCGGGTTCCTATCTCTTGGCGTGTACTCTTCAGCAAAAGAGGCGACGGACCATATGGTGCGCGTTACCAAGACGTTCTTACCGAACGAAAAAAACACGAAAATCTATGATGCCCTTTATGAGAATGCCTACAAAACGCTCTATCCAAGTCTAAAGAAAACATACCGTTATCTTTACCGGTTCACTGCAAAATAGACGTTAAATTTTCAAAATTTCAGGCGCGATTTGCGCGGAATAAAGAAAAACAGGGCGGATTTGCACCCTGTTTTACGTTTTTCTAATTAGGAATGAATTTCGGGGTTTTTTCCCATGGGGTTGTTCCCGAGGAACTGTGCGTTATATAAGTCGGCATAGAAACCGCCTTTCGCAAGTAATTCCTCGTGCGTACCCATCTCGATGAGCTTGCCTTTGTTCATAACAAGGATCACCTTCGCGTTTTTGATCGTCGAGAGACGGTGGGCGATGACGAAGGAGGTGCGCCCCTCCATCACGGTCTCCATCGCGTCCTGAATGGCTTTCTCGGTGCGGGTATCGACGCTTGAAGTTGCTTCGTCGAGAATCATGATCTTGGGCTTAGAGACGATGGCGCGGGCGATGGTGAGTAACTGCCTTTGCCCTTGCGAGATGTTCGAGGCATCTTCGCTGAGTTCGAAATCATAGCCGCCCGGGAGAGCCTTGATGAAATGGTGCGCATGGGCGGTTTTTGCTGCGGCGATGACCTCCTCATCGGTCGCCTCGGGGTTGCCATAACGGATATTCTCCATGATGGAGCCGGTGAAGAGCCAGGCGTCTTGCAAAACCATGCCGATGCTGCGACGGAGCGTCGCGCGGCGATAGTCGCGGATGTTCTTCCCATCGAGCAGGATTTCGCCCTGCTGGATTTCATAGAAGCGCATTAAGAGATTGACGATGGTCGTTTTTCCCGCGCCGGTAGGACCAACGAGGGCGACCATTTCACCCGGTTCGACATGGATGTTCATATCCTCGATGAGCGATTTCTCGGGGGTATAGGAGAAATAGACGTGGTTGAAGTCGACTTTGCCGCAGATGCTGCTGCCATCGGAGATCGCATCCTCGGGGTCTGGCTCCTGTTCTTCGGTGTCAAGAAGCATATAGGAACGCTCGGCGGCGGCCATCATGGATTGGATGATCGCGGCGAGTTGACCTAGCTGCTGGAACGGCTGCTGCAAGAGGTTAAGGAACATGATGAAGGCTACAAGGTCGCCAAAATTAGACCCGTCGATGAGCCCGGCGACCACGGATACGGCGACGAAGCCGAAGTTATAGACGAAGCGCATGGTCGGGAAGATGAAGCCCGAAATCCACTGGGACTTGCGGTCGGCCTCGGTCATGACTTCATTGACGCGGTCGAAGGTTTCCAGACTACGCTCTTCCTGGCCGAAAAGCTTGAGGATTTTCTGACCGGAATAGTCTTCCTCGATATGCGATTCGAGTTCGCCATAGTGCTTGCGGTAGATTTTGAACTGCTTTCTGGAACGCTTTGCGATCAAAATGACGACGACCAAGGTGAAGGGGAAGGTGGACAAAACGACCAAACTCAACACCCAATTGACGACGAACATGGCAATGATGCCGCCGACCATGACGACCACGCCAGAGCATAACGACTTATAAACGGAGGAGAAATTGCGCCCGACGTTATCGAGGTCGTTGGTGCAGCGCGCGAGGATATCGCCCGTCTGGTTCGCGTCGAAATAGGATAGGGGCAGACGGTCGAGCTTGGCTTTTAATTTGCCACGCTGCTGATAAACCCATACGGCGACGACTTTCTCAACGATCCACGTGGACGACCAGTTGCATAGGGCAGAGAGCACATATAAGGCCAATAAGGCGCCAAAGGAGCGGTAGACATATCCCCAGTCAACCTGGGTCAATGCGGTTTTATCTTCAACATTGGTGATGGAGAATAGCCGCGGTAAATCGTTGAGGGCCGAGCCGAGTAAAATGGGCGTGATGACGCTGACGAGGGCGCTGATCAAGCAGAACGCAAAGACGAAGATGAGGGAGACCCGCTGGGGTTTGAAGTCGCCAAAAAGACGAAGGAACGTGCCCTTCATGTTCTTGGGCTTCGCGACCTCGATGCGGCGTGCCATTAGGCAGCACCTCCTTCCGTGATGATCTCTTTCGAAAGCTTCAAGGTCTTCTGGATTTCATCGGCGTCAAGCTGCGAGCCGACGATTTCCTGATATACGGGACAGCTCTTCATGAGCTCGGCGTGCTTACCTTGTCCAACGACGCGCCCTTCGTTCATGACGATGATATTGTCCGCGTCAAGGATGGTCGAGACGCGCTGGGCAACAATGATGATGGAAGCATCTTTGATATAATTCTTTAAGGCGTGACGGAGCTTGGTATCGGTGCGGAAATCGAGGGCACTGAAGGAATCGTCGAACACATAAATTTCCGCTTTGCGGACCAAGGCGCGGGCGATGCAAAGGCGCTGCTTTTGCCCGCCGGAGAAATTCTTTCCACCCTGCTCTACTTCGCTATCGATGCCGTTTTCTTTCGAAGCGACGAACTTGGATGCCTGAGCGACGGAAAGAGCTTCGTTGATTTCTTCTTCGGTCGCGTCGGGCGCGCCAAAGAGCATGTTGGAACGAATGGTGCCCTTGAATAAGAGAGCTTGCTGCGGAACAAAGCCAATTTTGCCGCGGAGATCGTGGGTCCGATATTTACGGACGTCGATGCCATCGATCAGGATTTCGCCCTCGGTGACGTCATATAAACGCGGAATGAGATTGATGATGGAACTCTTCCCAGATCCGGTAGAACCAATGATCGCGGTGGTTTCGCCCGGTTTGACGCGGAAAGAAATGTTGTTTAAGGAAGGGGCTTCCGCGTCGGGGAACTGGAACGTGACGTTGCGGAATTCAATCGATCCGTCGCCGCGGGTAGCTTCAACTGGGTTCTCAGGCTCAGGAATCTTTAAGGGCTCGTTAAGGACGGCATTGATACGTTTGGCGCAGACGCTCGCCCTGGGCCACATGATGAGGATGAAGGAGAACATCATGAACGAGAACATGATTTCCATCGCGTATTCTGCCGAGGCGAGGATGTTGGGGAAATTGATGAGGACGGAGTTCCAAGTTTGACCGTCATACATCTTGTAGGCGAAGAAATAGATGCCAATGTAGGTCAAGTTGAACGTGATGTTGATGACGGGTTCACCAAAGGCCATCATGCGGGCGAACTTAACGACGGTTCTCTGCGTCTCTTCAGAGACTTTGTTGAAGCGGGCCTCCTCCTTCTTTTCCTGGTTGAAGGCGCGGATGACGCGGACACCAGTGAGGGATTCGCGCAGTACCATAGTCACCTTATCGAACAAGGTTTGCATCTTGGCGAATAAAGGCATCGCTTTAAGGAATAAGATGACGATGACAAGGATGATAACGGGAATAGAAAAGGCTAAAATCGCTGCAATTCGCGTATCTTTTGTCAAAATCATGACAATGGAAAGGATTAAGGTTACCGGAGCGCGGACCATGGTGCGTAGGCTTTGCTGCACCATGTTTTGGCACTGCTCGATGTCGTTAGTCGTGCGGGTGATTAACGAGGCGGTGCCGAACCAGCGATATTGTTCGACCGAGAGGCGGGAGGCCTTTTCGTATACGGCGTGACGTACTTCGCGGCCAAAATGCGCGCCGATATAGCTGACGGCGACCGATGCCCCAAATGCAATGAGCATCGCCGCGCAGGCAAAGCCCATCATGACTCCGCCGATGATCCAGGTGTCGGTCATGTGGTTCTGCGTCGGCGTGATGAGCTCGAAACCAAAAAGAGGCACGAGCCCTGTCCATGCCTCAAAATACCCTGTCGGATTTTGCATTATTGCCGCGACGCGCGACATTAAATTTGGCAAAGAGATGCCGAGATAACATTCCGTGCCAATACAGACCATGGCAATCAGAATGAGCCACCAAATCTTTTTTAGGAAACGGAATAAGCGAAACATTATTTGTACTCTTCAATTGGTCCCTTGAGGACGAAGCCAAAGAAGATGTCCGCACTGATGAGCCCCGCTCCGGGCTTGCCAGTGAGGCGGTTAAGGGCGCCTTGGGCTAGGTCCATAAGGGCGGTGGCGATGACCTTTGGGTCGCCCGAGATGACCTTTCCTTCTTCTTGCCCCTGCTTAATCAAAGTGGCTAAGGCGCGCTCCACGTCATATTCCTTTTGGAAGGCGCGGCCGTATGGATCGAGGTTATTGGCTTTGCCGATGTTGAGGGTAACGCGAGAGATTGCCACTTCCTTTGCGCTGGCCGTGGCTACGCCTTCCGCGTAATCGGCAAACAAGCGAAGCCCTTTGACGCCGCCAAGTTCAAGCGCTTCTTTGACCGGGGTGCGCCCTTCCTGAGTAAGCACTTCGTCGATTAACGCCTTAAAAACGGCTTCTTTGGAATCGAAATAGTGATAGAAAAGGCCGTGGGAGCACTTCGCGGGTTTGGTGATGTCATCCACCGCGGTGCGGTCATAACCGTTTAAGGCAAAGGCCTTTAAAGCATAGGTGAGAAGCTTTCCTCTCCTACGGTCTTTGATGCTTTGATTTTGTTCTGGTGTACGGGGCATAAAAGGGTTCTCTCGTCTTTCTTGTCGAGGGGTATCATATCGATACAAATCGCAACGTCAACCAAAATGTTATATTGGGGCCTTTAATAGGGAGAAAACCCCTATGTATTTCTTTTGTCACTCAAAGAAGTGAGTGTAGGCGGTTTTTTGGCGATTAAGCTATATTCGATGTTTCTTTACGCTGCCTGCGCGCGAGCAGGAAATAGGTCGCGCCAAGCGCGGCGAATAAAGCGACGCCGCCGAAAACCCATTGCCACCACTGGGTTAAATTCGGGTCGAGGTAAACGGTGTACATATCGTTGTTGAAGAACATCGAAACGACCGATCCAACCACGAATCCGATGATGACGCCAAAGGTTCCTCTGCGGTGATTGGCAAGAAGCGACTTCATGAGCTTGGAGACGGCGAAGAATCCGATCAGAATGCCGAACAATAGCACGGCGATGACCACGAGTCCGCCACCGAGCTTGGAAGTGTCATGGAAAATGGATTCATGAATGACGTTATGAGAGGAATCGTACTCGTTCATGAAGAGGTTCAAAATCGGGTTATAGAGGCCGAAAATGAACATTACCATCGAGCCCGAAACACCGGGGATAAGGCAACTGACAGCCGCGAAAAAGCCGACCAAAAGGACGACCGCGAACACCCAAGGGTTTTGAAATGGCGCATCGATCGCGGGGCCAAAGTTCAAATCTAACGGCAAAATCCCCGCTGCAGATAGATATGCGCTGATGCCAATCCCCGCCGCGACAATAAACCCAAGCGTCATACGGAGAATGTCGGGCAGAGAAATCATCTGCCCTTTTAACTCCTTGCTCATCAAGGGAAGGGCGCCCAAAACAAAGCCCGCCAAAGCAGAGACAATAATAAAAGGAAAGTAGACGTATGCCACTTTCTTCCAAAAAAGCATCACTACCAAGATGGAGATAATGCATCCCAAGGCGATGGGAAGCAGGCTCAAAAAGGAGGAGACGAACGTTTCTTTTTTACGCAGCCCGTCGATCGCGTTTAATAATTTGTCATAGACATTGACGATGATTCCTACCGTGCCAACGCTGACGCCAGGGAGCATTCCGGTTCCTAACGAGGTACCGCGGGCGAAATCGCCAAACCATTCACGTGCATTCATACCCGTGAATTTTGAAGATTGGTTCATTGCTTTTCAATACCCCGCTTTATCTTTGAAGCGGAATTGAATACAAAAAGGAACCGATGTGGTATCTTTGTCGCATGCGTACCGTCATTCTTTATTATTCCAAGACTGGAAACACCAAAAAATATGCTGAGGACATCGCTGCGGCCCTGAAATGCGATGTGATGCCGTTAAACAAATTCAAAGCCAAAATGATCCCCGACTATGACACCATCGTCTTCGGGTCTCGCGTTATCGGCACCAAAATTCAAAAGGCCGATGACTTTTTAGCGATGTATGACGCCATGGAAGGCAAAAACATCATTATGTTCGCCGTGGGCATGTCACTCGTCTCCAAAGAAGCGCGCCTCAACCTCATCAGCAATAACATCCTTGACCTCTATCACATCCGCTTCTATCAGCTCCGCGGATCTTTCGATTACGAGAAACTTGGCATGGTCGAGAAGCTACTCATGAGCAACTCGCTCCGCATGATTGCAAACGACCCCAACGCCACTGTGGATCAAAAAATGCTACTCAACATTAAAGAGAACCCGCTGCAATGCTATGACGACGTCGGCGTGAACAAGATTATTTCCGTGGTCCGCAAGCTCGCCACGGAGATGCCTGAAGGAGACGCATGAAGGTCGTCGTTGGCCTAGGAAATCCGGGCAAACAATATGAAAAAACCCGGCATAACATGGGTTTTTTGGTGATTGACCAACTCACCGATATCTTTTCTTGCGACCTCAATTACGAGAAATTCAAAGGTATTTACGGCATCTGCAAAAACCCCGCTTTGCCAGAGCCCACCATCTTTGCTAAGCCCGAAACCTTCATGAACCTTTCGGGAGAGTTCGTCCGCCCTTTGTTGGATTATTTCAAGATTGGACCGGAGGACCTCATCGTCATCTACGACGATATGGCGATTCCTGAAGGAAAGATACGTCTAAGACCCGGCGGATCTCACGGTTCGCACAATGGGATGCGCAGCATCATCGACAATTTAAAGACCGAAAACATCAAGCGAATCCGCGTTGGCATCGGCGAGCCCACCTACTCTGGCGTAGACTATGTGCTCGGCAAGCCGACGGGCGAATCACTCCAGCTTGCTGAAGAAGCCATTGAACTTGCGGCCAAAGCTACCAAAGATGCATTAATTAACGGCTGGGCCCATGCGATGAACCATTTCAATTAGGAGGCCTCCTTGGACGAGTTACTAAAGAAAATCTATTCTCTGCCGGTAACCACCCCCCTACTCGAGAAAAAGGGGGCTTTTGTCATTGAGGAAAATCTTGCAACAGGATTGGTTTTTGCAGGGATTTTTAAACAAAAACCCTGCAATTTGGCCTTAATTGCTTCCAACCAATATAGCGCGCAAAGGCTCTATGAATTCCTGCTTAATTTCTTAGACGAATCCAGCGTTGCCTTCTTCCCAAGCGACGAATTGCTCCGCGCAGAAGGCCTTTCGTCCTCCCGTGAGCTCTTAGCCCAACGCCTTTATGCCCTCGGACAAATTAGCGATGGGAGCCCGCACATCTTAGTCACCCACCCGAGCGCCTTGCTTCGTTATCTCCCTGATCCCAAACGATTCCAGCAAGAAGTCATTCACGTTAAAGTTGGCGATACCTTGGATTTAAGGGCGCTTCGCTTTCAACTTGCGGAAATGGGGTATCAGGGCGCGAACAAGATCGAGCGCTCCCTCCAATTCGCCTCCCGCGGCGATATTTTAGACGTATACACCGTTTCCTATCTTGACCCCATTCGCATTGAATTCTTCGGCGATGAAATTGAATCCATCCGCACCTTTGATTTACAAACCCAAGAGTCTAAAGAAAAGCTCGATGCGGCCACTATTTTGCCCGCGAGCGACATCTTCCTTAACGATGACGAACTAACGGACTTTGTGATGCGGGCTAAGGCCAAGATGGACGAAGATGAGGAGCTTCTTGGAAAAGACGTCGGCGGGCTCATGAGGCAAAACGTCGGTGCCGACCTTGAGAAGTTTGTATCCCATGATTATCGCAGCGAACTGTACCGTTATTATGGCTTTGCGTTAGGCAAATCGTTCTCCGTCCTTCACTATTTCAAGCCCGAAATTGCATATATTTGCAATAAAGAATCCTTTAATGCGGCGGTAAAAATGCTCGACGAAGAGGCCCATGACTTCCTCGGTGAACTCCTGTTTAAGGGAAGAACTATTTCCTCATTGCGGCAGTACATGCCTTTCGATGAGGCAATACCATCACGGAAAAATCTCGTCGTGTCTAATCCCTTTGCCAAGGGGGCCGACGATATTATGTTTCAGGCCCACAAAATCGCGGTCTTAGGAAAGTCTACTTCATCGATATTGCCCATGATTCAAACCTACTTGGCCACTTGCGATAAAGTAGTTTTATCCGTGCCCGACATCCGGCAGCACGAGTTGATAAAGACCCTTTTGACTGACAATTCTATTGACTTCGAAGAAACCAAAGGATTCAACTTCCCTAAAGGCCAAATCAGCATCACGGAGCAGCCGTTAAACGAAGGGTTTGAAATACCGAGCATCAAGGTTGCCTTTATCTCTTCGGCGGAGATGTTTGGCAAGCGCAACGTCTCCTCGAGATTTACCTCACGCTTTAAAAACGCGACCATCTTGCGTAGCTATGAAGACCTTAAGCCAGGCGACTATGTCGTCCATGAATATAACGGTATCGGCCAGTTCCTCGACGTAAAGACCATTGAGGTCGACGGGATCCATCGCGACTACCTTCACATCGCTTATGCCGGGGATGAATACCTCTATGTTCCGCTAGAACAATTCCGCCTGGTCCGAAAATATGCCGGACGCGAAGGGGCGGCGCCAAAGCTATCTCACCTTTCAGGGAAAGAATGGGAAAAACGCAAATCCGCGATCAAAAAGCGCGTTAACGAATTAGCGGACCGTTTGATGAATTTGTATCGAGAAAGGGCACATTTGCAAGGATTTTCATTTCCTCCTGACGATGAGTTGCAACAACAATTCGAAAGTGAATTCCCCCATGCGATGACGCCAGACCAGCAAAAGGCGATCGATGAAATCAAAAAAGATATGGAGAGTCCAGAGATCATGGACCGTCTCCTTTGCGGCGATGTTGGGTTCGGGAAAACCGAGGTGGCCTTCCGCGCTGCCTTCAAGGCGATTGCCGCCGGCAAGCAAGTCGCTTTGCTTTGCCCGACCACTTTGCTCGCCCGCCAGCATTATGAATTAGCTCTGCAACGCTTTGGCCCATACGGAGTAAAGATTGCCCTCTTCTCTCGTCTGGTTCCTGAGTCCATGCAAAAGCGACGCATCGAAGAAATTGCTCAGGGTAAGATCGATTTAGCCATTGGTACGCATCGCTTGCTTTCCAAGGATTTCCAGTTCAAAGATCTCGGGTTGCTCATCGTGGATGAAGAGCAGCGCTTTGGCGTCGAACAAAAAGAAAAAATCAAGGAAATGCGTTCTTCCGTTGACGTTTTAACATTGTCCGCAACACCGATTCCGCGAACGTTGCAAATGTCGCTTCTAGGAATCCGCCCCATCAGCGAAATCCTTACTGCCCCAAGTGCCCGTATGCCAATTCAAACTTACGTCACTCCCTATAACGAAGAGGTGGTTTATGAGCTCATTCAAAGGGAGCTTTCTCGCCATGGACAGGTCTTCTATGTCCATAATCGCGTCGAGACGATTTATCACGTTGCCTCTCGCATCGCGGCAAAACTTGACCTCGCCTCGGTCGGCGTGGTCCACGGCAAGATGGACAAGGACTCCATCGAAGACGTCATGGAACGGTTCTATGACGGAGAAATCAATGTTCTGGTGTGCACTTCGATCGTGGAAAACGGTATCGATATTCCGAACGCAAACATGATTATCGTGGAAAACGCGGATCGGTTTGGCTTGAGCCAACTCTATCAAATCAAGGGTCGCGTGGGTCGCGGCGACCGCATTGCTTTTGCGTATTTGCTCTATAAACAAGAGAAAGACATGAATCCGGATGCCCAAAAACGTCTTCAAGCCATCCAGGAATTCACTGAACTAGGGTCTGGATATAAGATTGCCCAACGCGACTTAATGATTCGCGGAGCGGGCGACATCCTCGGACCGGAGCAGGCTGGCTTTATCGACTCTATTGGCCTCGATCTCTACTTAAAGATGCTGAATGAGGCCATCCAAGAGAAATATACGGGACACGAAGTCGAACCGCCCGTCGCCAAGAAACTCTTCTCCATCGATGCCTATATTCCTTCTGATTACGCCTCCAATTCCGATAAGGTGGAGCTCTACCATGAACTTGAAGATCTCAAAACGGAGAAGGAACTCGATGCCTACAAGCGCCGTATGAAAGACATTTATGGCCGCCTACCCGAGGAAGTTGAGCTCGTTATTCAGAAGAAACGCATCGACCTTTTGTCCGATCTTGAGGAGTTCGAAGGCGTCGAGGAAGTCAACGGCCATATCGAGGTCATGCTTTCGAGTTCATTTACAAAAATAGACGGGATTGGCACGGATTTATTCAATTCTTTGGTTCCCTACCTCGGCTCTTTGAGGGTCACTTATGTGGAGAAAAGACTGAAGTTTATCCTCATGAAAAAGGACAATTGGATTGGCACGTTAGAAAAAATCATGCGTGTTGTTCATCAAACCTATCTCAAATTTCAGCAAAAGAAGTGAGTCTTAAACACAATCCCTATAAGGAATTGTGCTAACATTATGTTCGACATGAGGGTCGACAAGTTTTTAAAAGTATCTCGTCTGATCAAACGACGCGAGGTTGCTAAGCAACTCTGCGACGCTGGATACGTGTGGCTTAACGGCAAAACCGCCAAGCCCTCGACCGAAGTGAACCCAGGCGATGAAATGCGGCTGAAACTAGGCCGCCACACCCTTACCGTCAAAGCGTTGGCGACGCCGATGCACGCCAACAAAGAAAGCGCATCGGGGATGTATGAAATCCTCGAAGACGCTATTGAGAATCGAGGTAACGAAGATGCTTGATTACAAATTTTCCAAAGGGGCGACTTATCTTTGCGCGTGCACCTATGGGCCAGATTCGATGGCGTTGCTCGACATGATGCAGAAAGAGGGCATCAAACCCATCGTGATTTGCATCAACTACCATAAATTCGAAGAATCGAGCGATGACTATATCAAACTCGCTTCCTATTGCGGCGCCCGTGGATTAACCCTCGAATATCTCGATGCGGCGACTCTTCCTCCCGAAGAGGCTTATCACGATACGGACGATTTCAAAAAGTGGGCCCGCAAAGTTCGTTACGCTTTCTTTCAGAAAATCTATCAGCAATATAACGCGAAAGGCTTAGTCATTGCTCACCAGCAAGACGACTTGCTTGAAGCCTATCTCATCAACCGCGAACGCGGCGAAAAGAAGGGTAACTATGGCATGAGCCCGGTCTCCACCCAATATGGGATGGTGATCATTCGCCCGCTTCTTCGTTATACGAAGGAAGAGCTGCTGGAATATAACGCGGAAAACCGCGTCCCGTTCTCGGCGAAGAAAGAGTCGTTCGAAGAACGATTCACCCGCGACCCCATCCGCGAAAAGATCAATGCGCTTTCCATTATCGAACGCGAGAACCTGATCGCGGAAATGCAGTCGGTCAACGACGAAAAGATCAAACTCGTGGACGAATTCAACCAGTCCATCGACGAGGGCGAAGAGCTCGAAATCCGCCCGCTTATCGCTTTGTCGCGAGATGAATTCGCGGCTACTTTGATGCGCTTTATGCGCCGCGCCCCTGAAGAAATCGTGCTGACGCCCGAAAGCCTCGCGGAAATCCGTAAGCTTTGCCTCTCTCCGAACCCGAATGCATCGCTAAAGCTAGGCAACGACACCTACCTCATCAAGGAATACGACATCCTGATTCTCGGCCGTAACTATGATGAACTTCTTTATAGCTACACCCTAGAAAAGCCCGGTAAGCTCGAAACCGCTGAATTCGATCTCGACTTCTCTATGGGTGCGGAAGATCGCGGCATCACCGCCGAGGATTATCCCCTTACCATCCGCACGACCCGCCCGACGGATCGTTATGTCGTCCACGGCTTCCTTGAGCCGGTACATTCCCTCTATTCCACTTGGAAGATGCCGGTTGCTTACCGTTATGTTTGGCCGATTTTCATCAACAAAAACGGAAAAGTGGTCTACGTTCCACGCTTCCGTCGCTACTTCCACGAGTACCATACTTCTTTGCTAAAACTGCATTTGCCCAACGTAGAAGAGTAAATTAATTGACACCATTTTTCCGTAGCCTAAAGTCTTTTGGCTGACCTTATGGTCACGGAATCGAAAGGAGCACTCCAATGAACGAAGGAAACAACCCCCCAAAGCGGAGTATATTCTCTTATATTCTCCCCTATGTTCTCATGGCTGGAGCCATCGGCCTTTTTATCTGGCTCATGTTCTCTAACTTGTTCCGAACCAGCGACGAAATCGATATTCGCGCGCTTGATGAAACCGTGCTTTATTACCGGTTTAACACCGACTCAAAGGAATTCCAAAAAGACGACTATAACGCGACGGATCATAACCGTCTCTACGCGGTGAATTATAGCCATAGTTACACCACCGTCGTTGTCTCGGGCCGTTATTTGGATAAGAACAACCGCATCGGCTCGTTCTCGGTGCGCTTAGACGAAGAACAGTGGAAGGATGGCTTCAATTACATTTATATTGACCCCAACACCAACGCCCAAACTACGGTGTATCACGAGTCTTACCTCACCTTGTTCCAAACCCGTATTCAGGACGCTTTAAATACGCCGAGCCTCGAAACGGCGAATAAAGGCATCCAGATTTCGATGAGCAATTCCGACGCATTCCAGGTTTCCTTCTGGGACGCATGGGGGCCGACGATTATCTCGGTCGCAGCGACGGTCATCATCGCCATTTTGATCTTCAGCAGGCTTAGCGCTTCCGTTAACGGAGCCAACAATTCCATCAACGCCTTCAATAAATCCCCAGCGCGTCGTGCAGATTCCAGCAAAGTCCGCTTTACCGACGTCGCGGGATGCGATGAAGAAAAGGCCGAAATGGTCGAACTTGTGGAATACCTCAAGGATCCGAAGAAATACTCTCGCTTCGGTGCTCGTTTGCCGAAAGGCTTCTTGCTGATCGGCCCTCCAGGCACTGGTAAAACGCTTCTTGCTAAGGCCGTTGCGGGCGAAGCGGGCGTTCCCTTCTATTCCATTTCTGGTTCCGACTTTGTCGAAATGTATGTCGGCGTCGGTGCGGGACGTGTGCGTGACTTGTTCCGCCAAGCTAAAGCGACCGCGCCGTGCTTAATCTTCATCGATGAAATCGATGCCGTTGGCCGTCAGCGTGGTGCTGGCTTAGGCGGCGGCAACGACGAACGCGAGCAGACCTTGAACCAACTCCTCGTCGAAATGGATGGCTTTGAAGCGAACTCCGGTATCCTGGTTATCGCGGCGACCAACCGCGACGACGTCCTTGACCCCGCGCTTCGCCGCGCTGGACGTTTCGACCGTACCATCACCGTTTCCTTGCCGGATAGAGCGGGTCGCGCTGCGATTCTCCGCGTGCATTCCCGCGGCAAAAAGATCGATCCGAACATCGACTTTGACGCCCTCGCTAAGCGTACCGTTGGCTTCTCTGGCGCGGATTTAAGCAACGTCTTAAATGAAGCTGCCATCCTTGCAGTTCGTCACAATAAAGAGCAAATCGATATCGCGGAAATCGACGAAGCCATCGACCGCCGTATCTCCGGCCCGGCCAAATCCTCTAAAGGACTCTCTCCAAAGGAGAGGAAGCAAGTGGCTTATCACGAAGCTGGCCATGCCGTCATCGGTATCAACCTCCCTTATTCCGACAAAGTGCAGAAGATCACCATCGTTCCGCGCGGAAATACGGGCGGCCACGTGCTCATGACGCCGGAAGACGATCGCTTCTTAATGACGAAAAACGAGCTTATTGCCCGCATTACTGGCCTTCTTGGCGGCCGTACTTCCGAAGAGATCTTCTTCCAAGACGTCTCCACCGGCGCGAGCAATGATATTGAACAGGCTACTCGCCTTGCCCGCTTAATGGTTACCGAATTCGGTATGTCCGACCTCGGCCCCATCCAGTATGAACGCGATACTGGATCGGTCTTCCTTGGCCGTGACTATGCCTCCACCCAGCGTAATTTCTCCACTCAAATTGCCTTTGAAATCGATAAAGCGGTACGCCGCATCATCGATGAGGCCCACGAGAATGCCCGTAAACTCTTAGAGCAATATAAGGATCAAGTTATCTTGATTGCGGAAACGTTGCTCGAGAAAGAGACCATCACCGCTGAAGAAATCGAATATCTTTGCAAAAATGGCAAGCTCCCTGAACCTCCCCAAGCTCCGGTAGAAGCCCCGGCAGAAACCCCTGCTGAAGAGCCAAAACCCGTAGAGGGTTCTAAGCCTGAGGAAAAGCCAGCCGCAGAAACCCCTGCGGATAAGCCCGACGACGTCCCGCCGGCGGAATAGTCCATCAATCTCCATAAGCGCAGCCAAATCGCCTTTAATCGCGTTAGGCTGCGCTTTTGCTTTACCCTGGGTGCGGTCAAGAAGTGTTATGGGGCATTGTGAGCATCAAAATTGCCGTCTAGAGCGAAGAAATCGTTACAACATATAAATATGTTGAAAAAGGCCGGAAAAAGGCCTAGAGGGCCATTATGGAGTTTTTGGGGCCGTCTCAGGGCTGCGTGACTTTCTCGGGGAATTAGAAAAAGCTGTCTTTGGAAAATCTAAATAAGAAAACCAGCAAAGTGATGCCCTTGGTTTGTGCTTCTTTATTATGGATAAGAACAAAGGTTACGGTGGCAGCAATGCGTATTTATCAAACGAACTACATGTGCTGCGTGGACCGCTTTGACGGGCTTATCAAAGCATCTAAAACGCGTCAACGATTAAAAACGATCTCTCAATCTGATGCTCATGGCTCACTAGCTTTGAGCCAATTTGAACAGGCTGAGCAACAATACTGCGGAATACGTCCAAATAAATCATTATCAGCAGGTGAAACTTCAACCAGAACGAAGGGCTACAAAATTACAATTTCGTAGTTCGTTTTTGTTGTTCGTCGACAAGAAATATGGCCCCAGATTCTGCTGGAAATTTTAGAGAAATATAATGCTTGGTATAAGTCAAATAGCCCTAAATTCGCGGCGAAATACCGTTCGACTTGATAAAGACCGATTCCCTAAAACAATAGGAATGATTATTTGAATGAAAACATAGTATTCATCGAGATAAAAGAGGAAACTGCGATAATATATAAATAGCCACATTATAGAAAAGTGGCTAAATGTATGTAGTCGTAGTATAATACCTCCATGCCTCAAGAACGCTTTGATCAAATCGTTGACGCGATGACAGATGAAATCTACTCACGTTTCGCGTTATATGACATCATTTATCGTTTCTTTCCCGCGTATACTCCATCCTCCTGTGACTGGGTAATTGGCACCTTAAAACAGCAAGGTTACATTCGAGCCTTAGGCAACGGTTTTTATGCAAAAGGCAAAGGGCAATTCCAAATGGAGCTACAGCCCGGGAATAAGAAAATTCTCACCCGTTTATTAAGTGAATTCCCCTTTTCTCAGTTTGCTTGTATCGAAACAAATTTTGTCAATGAACAGCTTGGTATGGAAGGCGGAGACAACTGCTTTATCGTCGAGGTTACGAAAAGAGATCTGTTCCCCTGCTATATGAAACTTAGAGAGTGGAGTAAGCGTGATGTGCTGATTACTCCGACCTCGCACGAACTCGACTACTACATGAAACCGAACGCAATCGTTCTGAAGCCCCTATTCTCTAAGAGCCCAGTTCGAAAAGACGGACTGTTTTGTCTCGAAAAACTACTTGTTGATTCGGTGTCCGACAAACTGTTCGATTGCCTTTACCCACATGTAGATATCGCTGAAAACCTACTGAATATTATTAGTGCAAATAATGTCAATATAATAACAACATATAACTATGCAAAACGCCGAAGATGCGAAGCAAAAATCCGTAGTTTATTAAGGCGCGCTTTGCCGGAAGAAGTAGATGAATTAATACCGGAGGCCAATACCGATGATTAAGATTGGAAACGTAGAATTAAATGGCAATGTCATCTTGGGGCCTATGGCCGGGATTACTTCTTTGGCATACCGAGAATTTATGAAGCCGTTTGGTGTCGCTTTATCCTATTCCGAAATGATCTCCGACTGTGGCATTGCCTATGAAAACCAAAAGACCTTAGACTACCTTAAGACGAGCGAACTAGATGTCCCAGTAGGACTTCAATTATTCGGTTTCGATATCAAAAATTCCGCAAAAGCGATTCAAATAATCGAGAATTGCGCCAAATTTGACATTTTAGATCTCAATTTTGGATGCCCAGTTCATAAGGTAACTAAGACAGGCGCCGGTTCTTCTTGGCTTCGAGATATACCCAAGCTATTTGAATATACGAAGGCAATCTGCGAGCTCTCTAAAAAACCGGTTACTGCCAAGATCAGGTTGGGCTGGGACGACCAAAGCATAAATGTCTTTGAAGTGTCGGAGGCGCTGGAAAAAGCTGGCGTCAAAGCCATCACGGTTCACTGCCGCACGAAGGAGCAGGGATATTCGGGGAAGGCGGATTATCATGCTATTTCCGGACTAAAGGAAATCCTACAAATACCCCTATTTGTATCGGGCGATATCTTTGCGTTAGATGACGCGATAAATAGTGTCAATATAACCCATGCTGACGGCGTGATGGTCGCCCGAGGCGGAGTCGGGAATCCGTTCCTGATCACGCAGATCGATCACTATTTCAAAACAGGAGAGCGCTTGCCTGATTCTACGGTCGCGGACCAGATTCGTTATGCCCGTGCTTACGCCCAGAAACTGATCGATTTAAAAGGAGAGGACATTGCCATTAGAGAACTAAAAGGAATTCTCCCTCATTTCTTCTCGGGGTTCCCCGGGTATAAGAAGTTCCGCCTTGCCTTCACCATAAATATGTCAAACAAAAACGAAATGGAGGCCATCTTTAATGGCATCGAAAGAGAAACCAAACTCTAAGTACCAGCATCTCGAGCACGGCTTTCCTGCTTGCTATGATGAAGGCTCGGAAATACTTATTCTTGGATCCTTTCCTAGCGTCAAATCCAGGGCAGTAAGCTTCTATTATGGGCATCCACAAAATCGGTTTTGGGGTGTTTTAAGCGCGATTTACAAAGTAAATATCCCTTCAGGTATCGATAAAAAGCGACTTTTTCTGCATGATGCACACATTGCTCTATATGATGTAATCGAGTCTTGTGACATTATTGGCAGCAGCGACGCATCGATAAAAAATGTAGTAGCCACCGACATTTTTTCGATTTTGTCTCGAACGAAGATTCGAAAGATTTTCCTCAACGGTAAGACTGCGGGCAAACTTTTCATCAAATTTCAAAAAGAACTAGTTGAAAAAGGATTCCCTTATTTGGTTTTACCTTCAACTTCGCCTGCCAACGCAGCAACCAAGATGGATGACCTAATCAAAATTTGGGGCGAAGCGCTTACAAAGAATTGAACGGTTCCGCATAAAGTCTAAAATAGTTCGACGCCGAACAATTATGTGCGAATTACCAACTCTCCTGCTGATCAAAGAAACGAACAAACAAATCCGTGTCGCCTTCGACGAGCATTTTGCATCTACCTCTCCAGACGGCCCACGGCCTCAGGAAAGGCACTTGCTTTTCTATCTCAGCAATCACCCCGAGGCCACAAGCGCCGACTTGCAATCGTTTCAATGCCGGTCGAAGTCTTCCATCTCGGAGTCGTTATCTGCTCTAGAAGAAGGCGGATACATCGAACTAGTTAACTGCGAGGAAGACCGACGTAAGAAACACATCTGCATCACCGATTTAGGACGTTCCATCATCGAGGACACGCAAAACAGAGCAAAAGCCTTCGACCAAACGCTTCTAGAAGGCGTGAATGCAGAAGAAGAAGCGGTATTACGTAAAGCGTTAGAGCGAATCATCGCCAACGCGGAAAGGAGCAAAAATGGGCAATAAAGAAATGATTAACGCCATCGATCGCAAAGCTCAAAAGGAGATCGAGCGCGGCAAGAAAATCAAAATCGTTAAGAGCCTCGCCTCATATTTGAACGGCTCTTGGAAATATGTTTTTCTCGCTTGGTTCTTCGTCGCGTTAGAAGTTGTTTGCGAAGTCCTTATTCCCTGGGTCGCCGGCAGCTATCTCATCCCGTTGATCGACCCGACCGAAGAGATGGTCGCTTCGGGATTTACCATTGTCGACCACGTAGGGGAGCTTTGGGGCTACGCCTGCATCATGCTTGGCCTAGCGGTCATCAGCTGCACTGGAGGCATTGTCGCGGGCTTTATGGCGGCGAAAGCATCCACGCTTTTTGGCCGCAATTTACGTCAGGCGATGTTCTACAAGATTCAGGACTATTCCTTCAAAAACATCGATAAGTTCTCCACGCCTTCGCTCGTCACCCGTTTGACTACCGACGTCACCAACGTCCAAAACTCGGTTCAAATGATCGTACGCATGGTCGTGCGCTCGCCACTAATGATGGTTTTCGCGCTGGTGATGGCCGCAACGGTATCCTGGCAGCTCTCTTTGATTTTCCTCGGAGTTATCCCGTTCCTTGGCTTCGTGCTCTTCTTCGTCGCGATTAAAGTTCACCCTGTGTTCGTTCGTGTCTTCGAGGCATATGACGGACTTAATGGCTCGGTCGAAGAAAACCTACGTGGCATCCGCGTGGTGAAGTCCTATGGCCGCGAAGACTATGAAAACGAGAAGTTCCAGGGCGTCTCCAAATACATCTATCGCTCCTTCGTCCATGCCGAACGCATCTTGGCCTTCAATAGCCCTGTCATGCAGTTCTCGGTCTACGTCAGCGTGCTGCTGATCTCTTGGTTTGGCGCCTACATCATCATCCACGTCACGGGCAACGCCAAAGATGCCTTCAATACGGGCTCCTTGACCTCGATGATTACTTACGTCAACCAGATTTTGATGTCGTTGATGTTCGTCTCGATGGCCTTTGTCATGATCATCATCGCCCGCAACTCCGCGGAACGTATCTGCGAAGTGATCGACGAAGTCCCAGACCTCGCCTCCCCGGAGAATCCGTTGATGGAGGTGAAGGATGGTGAAGTCGAATTCGATCACGTCTGCTTCCGTTATAACGAAAACGGCGATAAGGACGTCCTCCATGACGTGAATATCCATATTCCCTCGGGCTCCACCGTTGGAATCATCGGCGCGACGGGCTCCTCGAAGTCCACGTTCGTCTCGATGATCGCTCGTCTTTATGACGTACAAGAAGGTTCGGTCAAAGTCGGCGGTCATGACGTCCGCGAATATGACTTGAAAGTGCTCCGCGACTCGGTTGCCGTGGTCCTTCAAAAGAACGTTTTGTTCACTGGAACCATCCGTTCCAACTTGCTTTGGGGAAACCCTGATGCGACCGAAGAAGATATCGAAAAGGCTGCAAAACTCGCCTGTGTTGATGAATTTATCGATCGTATGCCCGGCCGATTCGATGCGCCGATTGAGCAGGGCGGCAACAATGTTTCGGGCGGTCAGAAGCAGCGTCTATGTATCGCTCGCGCCTTGCTAAAGAAACCCAAAGTACTCATCTTGGATGACTCGACTTCCGCCGTGGATACCTTCACGGATGCGGAGATTCGTCATGCCTTCCAGACGGAAATCCCCGAAGTTACCAAGTTCATCGTTGCTCAGCGCATCTTGTCGATCAAGGACTGCGACATCATCCTTGTCCTCGACGATGGCAAAATCATCGCCAAAGGCACCAACGACGAGCTCATGAAGACCTCGGACGTCTACCGTGAAATCTATCAGACCCAAATTGGAGGAGGTGACTTCGATGCCGCGGAATAATATGAACCCCAGGGCGAAAAAGCTCTCGGCCAAAGAATCTTTCTCCATCCTTAAACGCATCGTTTCCTTGATGTTTAAGAGCTATCCGCTGATGCTTTTGCTCGCGGTGTTCTGCATCTTGGTTTCCTCTGCTGCTGGCGTTATTGGCAACGTTTTTATCGGCGATGTCCTCATCGACCAATTCATCACTCCCTCCCTTAAGGGAGAGCCCACGGCGTTATATGGTGTTCCGATGGATCTTTCCACGCTGGTCATCATCATGGCGGGCATCTATCTCTTTGGTGTTATTTGCACCTATTTCTACCAGATTTTGGTGTCTCAGATTGGTCAAGGAACGCAGAAGAAGCTCCGCGATGAGCTCTTCGCGAAGATGGAAAAGCTCCCGCTCTCCTATTTCGATAACCGCCCCGTCGGCGACATCATGTCGGTCTACACCAACGACATCGACGCCCTGCGCGAAATGATCTCCCGCGTCCTTCCGATGCTCGTCCAGAGCTTGATCACCATGGTAGCCTCCTTAGCCGCGATGATCATGCTCAAGGAGTGGCAGTTGATCCTTGTTGTCATCGCCTTCCTCTTCATCATTGTCTTCGTCGTCTTAAGCGTCACCAAGCGCTCCAGCAAGTACTTCATCGGTCAGCAACGTTACCTCGGCCTCACCAACGGCTACATCGAGGAAATGATTTCCGGACAGAAAGTCATCAAGGTCTTCAACCACGAGAAAGAAGTGGAAGAAGGCTTTGATAAACTCAACGACGAATTATGCCATCACACCACAAAAGCTGTGCAATTCTCCAATATTTTGGGACCTGTAGTCAATAATTTGGCCAACCTTCAATACGTCATTCTCGCGCTCATCGGCGGCCTTTCGATCGCCTATGGAGTCATGAATAGTCCAGGTGTCATCTTATCCTATATGCAGCTTGGCCGTTCCTTCACGATGCCGATTTCCCAGTTGGCCATGAACATCAACATGCTCATCATGGCGATGGCGGGCGGTTACCGTATCTTCGAGCTCATGGATTCCAAGCCCGAGAAGGACGACGGCTATGTCACCTTGGTCAACGCAGTCGAAGACGAAAACGGCAATCCTGTTGAAACGGACCATTTCACTGGCAAATGGGCATGGAAACATCCCCACACCGATGGTTCGGGCACCGATTTCACTTGGCTCAAAGGCAAAATTGACCTCTATAACGTCGACTTTGGATATGTGCCGGAGAAGATCGTTCTCCACGACATTAGCCTCTATGCCAAACCGGGCCAAAAGGTTGCCTTCGTCGGTCCTACCGGCGCGGGCAAGACCACGGTCACGAACCTCTTGAACCGCTTCTATGATATTGAAGACGGCAAAATCCGCTTCGATGACATCAACATCAACAAGATCAAAAAGGCCGACCTCCGCCGCGCTTTGGGGATGGTTCTCCAGGAGACGAACCTCTTTACGGGTACCGTCGCAGATAATATTGCCTATGGCAACCCCAACGCGACGCGCGAAGACGTCATAAAAGCCGCGGAACTCGCCAATGCGGACAATTTCATCCGTATGCTTCCCGAAGGCTACGATACCGTTCTTTATGGCGCAGGAGCGGGTTTATCGCAAGGCCAGAGACAGCTCCTATCCATTGCTCGTGCGGCCTGCGCGAATCCGCCGGTGCTCGTGCTGGATGAAGCAACCTCCTCCATTGACTCCCGCACTGAGGCGCTCGTGCAAAAAGGCATGGACGCCATCATGAAAGGACGTACCGTATTCGTCATCGCTCACCGTCTATCCACGGTCAAAAACTCCAATGTAATTATTGTTTTGGAGGGAGGCCATATTATTGAACGCGGTGATCATGATGCTTTACTCGCGCAGAAGGGGAAGTATTATCAACTCTATACAGGCGGACAAGTAACCGCGGAATGAGGCTATTATGGACCACGAAATTGCAAAGTTAGAAGCATTAGAACTAGAACGTCAAAACGACGGCATCGAGCTTATTGCATCGGAGAATTATCCTTCGATGGATGTTCGTGCCGCTCAAGGAAGCATCTTTACGGCGAAGTATGCGGAAGGCTATCCTGGCCGCCGTTATTATGGCGGATGCGAAGTCGTCGACCAGGTCGAAAACCTGGCCATCGAACGCTGCAAGAAGCTCTTCCATGTCGCCTATGCGAACGTTCAGCCCCATTCGGGCTCGCAAGCCAATTTTGCTGCGTATCGCGCATTGATTAATCCGGGCGATAAAGTGCTCTCTTTAACGTTGAACGACGGCGGGCACCTAACCCATGGTTCCAACGTGTCTTTCTCTGCAAATACCTACTCTTTTGTGTTTTATCCGCTGGGAAACGATGGCCATTTGGACTACGAAATCATCAAGCAACGCCTCTATGAGGAAAAGCCGGATTTATTCCTCGCTGGCTATAGCGCCTATCCCTTCGCCATCGACTTCCGCAAGATGCGCGAAATCATCGACGCCTATAATGTGGAAACCGGCTCCCATTGCCGCTTCATGGTGGATATGGCGCATATTGCGGGCCAAGTCGCCGCAGGCAAATGCCAAAACCCCTGCGACTACGCGGACATCGTTACCTCGACGACCCATAAAACCCTTCGTGGGCCTCGCGGCGGCATTATCCTGACCAATGACCCAGACATCTACAAAAAGATCAATAGCGCGGTCTTCCCGTTTACCCAGGGCGGCCCGCTAGAGCACGTCATCGCGGCGAAAGCGGTCGTCTTTAAAGAAGACGATAGCGAATCTTTCCGCGAATATTTCGACCGTTTGCTCGAGAATACCAAGGCGTGCAACGATGAGCTTGCCCGGCTTGGCTGCAACGTTTCGGGCACGGAAAACCACCTCTTCCTGCTCAATGTTTTGGATTCCTTCGGCATCAATGGCCTCGAAGCTCAGACGCGTCTAGAATCCGTCGGTATCACCACGAACAAGAACATGATCCATGGCGACACGCTTTCACCCAAATACACCTCGGGACTTCGCATTGGCTTTGCTGCAGCGACTTCCCGTGGCTGCACCAAAGCGCAAGCCGTCCAGATTGCTGGGCTCATCGATAAGGCGCTGAAAGAACCTAACGCCGACCCCGAGCCCTTCAGAAGCGAGGTCAAAGACATCGTTTCTACGTGGACCGACATCTCCAAACTTTCCTACTAAAAATCGCTGCAAATATTTGTGATTTGCATGGTTATCCCCGTTTTTTGCGGGGATTTTTCGATTTTTTGCCTCAGTTTTTGTCGTTGCATAATGCAACGAGTCTAGATTATCCCTCGTGGGTGCGATAAGATACACGCGCCACTTAGGAGGACTCCCTCATGGAAGAGAAACTGACAGATCAAGAACAAGCCCGCGTCGACAAGCTCCCGCGTTATGAAGAGCTCGGCGTCGACCCCTTCGGCAGTCGATACGATTGGAAGGACCGCATTTGCGACATTCGCGCTAAGTACGCGGATATGGATGGCGAAGAACTTGCCGCGAAAAACGTGGAAGTTGATGTCGCCGGCCGCCTTATGGCGATTCGCCGCATGGGCAAGGCTTCATTTGTGAACCTCAAGGACGAATACGCCTCCATCCAGTGCTGGCTCGGCCGCGACGTTGTTGGCGAAGAGAGCTACACCATTTTTAAACTTGCCGACCTCGGCGATATCGTCGGCATCCGTGGTACCTTGATGAAATCCCATACTGGCGAGCTCACCATCCGCGTCACCGGATATACCCATATCACCAAATGCTTAAAGCCGCTTCCGGAGAAATTCCATGGTTTAACCGACACGGAAGACCGTTACCGCAAGCGCTATCTCGACTTGATTGTCAACGATGATTCCCGCCGCATCGCGATTATGCGTCCAGCGATCATCAAAGAGATTCGCCGTTATTGCGATGATCTTGGCTTCATCGAAGTAGAAACCCCGACCCTTTCTCCGATCGTTGGCGGGGCCGCTGCTCGTCCGTTTATCACCCATCACAATACCTTGGATAAGGACTTCTACCTCCGTATCGCGACCGAGCTTAACCTCAAGAAAGCGATGATCGGTGGCATCGACAGGGTTTATGAGATCGGCCGTATCTTCCGTAACGAAGGCATCGACACTCGCCATAACCCGGAATTCACCACCATCGAGCTCTATCAAGCCTATGGCGACCTTCGTTCGATGCAGGAATGGATGGAGAACCTTCTCAAAATGCTCGCGAAGAAAATCCTTGGCACGGACAAGGTGACCTGGGGCGAGCACGAACTCGACTTCTCCGTTCCGTTTAAATCCATCTCCATGTGCGACGCCATTTTGGAGGCCACGGGTATCGATTTCCGCAAAGAAATGTCCTTCGAAGAAGCCGCCGCGCTTGCCAAAGAACGCCATGTTCCCCTCCAGGAATCCTGGAATTCCGTCGGTTATATCATCCAAGCCTTCTTTGATGAATTCGTCGAAAAGACCTTAATCCAGCCGACGTTCGTCCACACCTACCCGATCGAAGTCTCGCCGCTAACCAAGAAGACCGAAGATCCGCGCTTCGTGGACCGCTTCGAAATCTTCATCTGTGGCATGGAATTCGCGAATGCCTATAGCGAGCTCAACAACCCCTTCGACCAAAGGGAGCGCTTCGAGGCGCAACTCGCCGCGAAGGGCAGGGGCGATGAAGAGGCCAACGACATGGACCTCTCTTTCCTCGACGCAATGCGTTATGGCATGCCTCCCGCCGGTGGCATTGGCTTAGGAATCGATCGTCTTTGCATGTTGCTTTGCAATGTCGACAACATCCGCGAAGTCCTTCTCTTCCCCACGATGAGGGACGAGAAATAACTTCTTTAGCCTGAATCGAATTTGCCTCCTATAAGTGAGTAGGAGGCTTTTTTATGCCATGCGAAAATAGAACCAATGTGGAAGCGCGTCTCATCGACTTCCTCAACGATAAGGTGCACGAATGTGCGATGCCCTTATACCGCACCAAAGAAGAATATCCAATCGAACGGAACTTCATGCTTGCCAATGCGTTTTATGCAAAGGTGCTTAGCGACGTCATCATGGGCGTAGAACCGACTGTCGCGCAATTCAACGACATGCCCTTTAAGGAAGGCCCAGAGGTGGTATATCAATCCGCAGTCTACCTATATTATTGTTGGAGGACGTTAGGCATCATTGGGGCGGTTCGAAGCTATTGCCAGAACCTCAATCGGCTTTTTGAAAACTCAGTCAAGGCGAGCAAAGAAAAAACATTTTCCCTGCTCCCGGACTTTATTTCATACGAGGGAGAAATCTATAACGAACTTCTTCGCCTACAATCCTCCGCAAGATAAAAACGCTGCAAAAAATCAATATAACTCCTCAAAAGCCCGATTTTTAACGCGAATTTTAGAAACCGTGGGCTTCTTTTAGACATATATTTGACACGCGCACGTGAGGGCAACAAAAGTAGAAAAATTTTTAGCACTCATCTATTGACACTGCTAAAAATAGGGCTATAGTATGGTTAGCACTTAGGAAATGAGAGTGCTAAAAACCGAAACAAAAAGGAGATTAAAATTATGATCTATAGCAACTGCAATTCCTCTTCCTACCTCGATCCCTTCATCGACGCGCTCTTTGGTAAAGACACCACCAACTATGGCCGCTTCGCCATGAGGACCAACGTCTATGAGTCCGAAAAGGCCTACCGCCTCGACATCGATATGCCGGGGTTCAACAAAGAGAACATCACCCTCGACTACAAAGATGGCTACCTCACCGTCGCCGTGAAGACCGAGGAAGCGAAAGAAGACGAGTTCAAATTACTCCGTGCCGAACGCTTCCAAGGCGAAGCGTCCCGCCAATACTACCTTGGCGAGGTGGACGAGAATGCCATCTCGGCGTCCTACAAGGACGGCGTGCTGAGCATCGTCGCTCCCAAAGTCCAGCCCGAAGAAGCGAAGCCTACCCGCATCGCCATTCAATAATCATCCTCCTCTCTAGGGAAACGGCAGGTATCCATAGGCCTGCCGTTTCTTTTTTGCATATCGCTTGCGAGGCGCTGCCGAATACCTAAAATATAGATACCCCCAGGGGGTATTAGAATGAAGAAAAAATTTGATGTCTCCGGCATGATGTGTGCCGCTTGCCAGGCCAACGTAAACCGTGCTGTAGCCAAGCTTGATGGCGTAGAAGCGGTGAATGTTTCTTTGTTGGGCAAAAACATGGTCGTGGAATACGACCCATCCAAAATCGGCGATGAAGCAATCATCAATGCCGTGTCTTCTGCGGGCTATGGCTGCTCAATCTATGTCAATGAGTCCATCCGCGCAATTCAAGCTAAGCGTGATGCAGCATTAAAGAAAACCCGTAATCGGTTGGTCATCTCTTTAATTTTGCTCGCGTTATTGATGGTCTTTTCCATGGGGCCGATGATTCCCGCAGTACACGATGCAATCCATCACGCGGAGCAAATGCCGTTGATTTTGCTCCTCAATGTCGTCGCGCAGATGGTGTTGCTCGTCCCAATCATCGCGTTAAATTTCCATCATTTTACTTCGGGCTTTAAGTCCTTATTTAAACTCCATCCAAACATGGATTCCTTGGTTGCCCTTGGCTCAACGGTATCCATTGTTTACGGGCTTTATATCTTCGTCCGTTTGCTGATCGCGTTTATCACGGGCGACTCCATGGCGGTCATGGAACATTCGATGAATATTTATTTCGAGTCTGCCGCGATGATTCCGGTTTTTATCTCTATGGGCAAATATTTTGAGGCCCGGGCTACGAATAAAACGACCGCATCCATCGCCTCACTTATGGCTTTAACTCCGGACACGGCTATCGTAATTCGCGAAGGCAAGGAAGTCGAAGTGCAGACAGAGGAGGTCCAAGAGGGGGATCAAGTCATCGTCAAACCCGGCATGTCGGTCCCTGTCGATGGAACGATTCTTTCAGGCTATGGAAGCTTGGACCAATCCGCAATTTCGGGAGAATCCGTACCGGTTTATAAGACAACCGGAGACAAAGTTGTCGCCGGCACAGTGAATAAAGAGGGGTCCTTTGTTTTCTCTGTTGAAGGAGTGGGGGCGGACACGACGATTGCTAAAATTGTTGCCCTCGTCCAGGAAGCGAGCGATTCTAAGGCGCCTCTAGCTCGTCTTGCGGACCGCATCTCCTCCGTCTTTGTGCCTACGGTCATCGGCATTGCCTTGCTGACTTTCGTTCTGTGGATGACACTTTCGGGCGTTGGCGTAGTCGGATCGTCTCGCCCAGATTTCAATCTCAGTCTTCAATTAGCGGTTTCCGTGTTGGTTATCTCTTGCCCCTGCGCGCTTGGTTTAGCCACGCCTGTAGCGATTATGGTCGGCACTGGAAAGGGCGCGGAAAACGGGGTTCTGATTAAGTCTGCCGAAGCGTTTGAGCGTGCCAAAGAAGTGGATGTCGTCTTATTTGATAAAACGGGGACATTGACCAAAGGCGAGATGGCCGTCAAAGAAGTAGTCTGCAAGACGGACGGAGGGACATTGCTCCCGCTTGTCACTGGCGTAGAAGCGTGCTCAGAGCATCCGTTATCGCGTGCCATTGTGAAATATGCGGAAGCAAATGGCGTTACCTTCGCTCGCGCCGAGGACTTTGAGAACATCCCAGGTAAAGGCGTAAAAGGCAACGGTATCATTATCGGAAATAAAGCGCTGATGAGTGATTACGGGGTGGACGTTTCTGCTTTCGAAAACGAGTTCGATTCGCTAAGCAAAAAGGGCCTTACGGTTCTATTTGTTGCAAAAAAAGATGGGATTTGCGCACTTTTCGCTTTAGGTGATGAATTGAAAGAAAACGCTGCAATTACGGTGAAAACCCTGCAAAAGCTCGGTAAAAAAGTCGCAATTGTCACGGGAGATAGCGCGCTTACGGCAAAAGCCATTGCCGATGAGCTTGGACTGGACCAAGTCTATGCAGAAGTTCTTCCCGAGAACAAAGAAGAGATTGTCGCCACCAATCAAAAAGACGGTCATAAGGTGGCGTTTGTTGGGGATGGCATCAACGATGCGCCAGCTTTAACTCGCGCGGATGTCGGCATCGCGATTGGCGCGGGAACGGAAATTGCCTTAGAGTCGAGCGATATCGTCCTCGGTCGAAGCGACCCGTTAGACGTCGTGGCCGCTTTCCGCCTCAGCACCCGCGTGGTGCGTAATGTACGAGAGAATCTCGCGTGGGCCTTCTTCTATAACATCCTGCTAATCCCACTTGCTGCCGGGGCTTTCTATGGCATCTCGGTCGCGCCCAATTGGTTTACGGGCTCACAATCGCATTTGGTCTTAACTCCGATGATTGGTTCTCTTGCGATGTCGCTATCTTCGGTCACGGTCGTGCTTAATGCACTTCGTTTACGCTTATTTAAATTCGTTCGTCCAAAGGAGGATAAATAAATGTTCGGGTCCAAAAAACAAACGCTCATCATCGAAGGGATGATGTGCAAACACTGCGCCGCCCACGTGGAGGAAGCTCTCTTAAAACTTACGGGAGTGAAATCTGCAAAAGTGGACCTCGATAAGAAGTCTGCGACGGTCAAAGTCGACCAAGAGATTTCTAAAGAGACTTACGACAAAGCGATCAGCGACGCCGGCTATAAGCTCGTGGAGGTCGCCTGATGAAAGCGGATCATGCGAGAGTTGCCCGCCAATTAAAAATCGCGCGCGGGCAAATCGACGGTTTGCTCAAGATGGTCGATGAGGATGCCTATTGCATCGACGTGTCCAACCAATTGCTCGCAACGGCAGCATTATTAAAGCGGCTGAACGCCATTGTCTTATCCGCCCATTTAGAGCATTGCGTCCAAGAAGCAAAAAGCGAAGAAGAAGCGAAAACGAAAATCGCGGAAGTCGAAGCTTTGCTGCTGCGCCTATCCAATTAATCTAAATTCAAAATGGGGATAATCGCGTCTTGTAGCCCGCCCACGACGAGGAGTTCCTTCCCTTGTATGTGGAGGTCGGTTTCGGTGCGAATGCCAAATTCTGGCGTATAAATGCCCGGCTCATCAGAGAACGATGTGCCATCAAGCAAATATCGGGTGTCATGGGACTCGTAGTTATCAAGGTTCGCGCCAGGGCCATGGGGGGAGTCATCATCATAGATGCTGTGCCCGAGGCGGTGAAGGAACCATTCCCCATACCCGGCATCGGTGATGATTTTGCGCGCGACATCATCGACTTCATAAGCCTGCACGTCGCGGTGCTTCAGCTCACGTTTTAAGAACTCAATCGCTCCATCGCGAGCCGCCTTAACGATAGCGAAGCGCTCAACATATTTCTGCGGGACTTTCTTTCCCACATAGCCCATCCAGGTGATGTCTGCATAGACGGAGCCTGGTTCTTTGTATTTGGCCCACATATCGATGAGAACAAGGTCGCCTTCCTTGATGGGAGAATAGGCGGATTCGGTCGGGGTGTAGTGGGGGTTAGAGGCGTTAGGTCCAATCGCGACTAGAGGCGCCTCATCGAAGAACATGTTTTCCTCGGTGAAACGTCGGGCGATAAATTGCTGGACATCAAGCTCGGAAGTTTGTCCTTTATGACGGATTTCCTTCGCGATAAATGAAAAAGCTTCATCTTTGATTTTTAAGCAGGTTTTGCAGGCTTTTACTTGAGATTGCAAGGATTTTTCATCCATAACGCAGGTTTGTAATTGCAGCAAATCCCCACTGGATTCAATTTCGATGCCTAAAGAGGAGATGAATTCGACTGAGCCATAATCCGCGAGAGAGACCCGTGGCAAAAGACCGTTCTCGGAGATGTCCATGAATACTTTCCGGTAGGAGGAGAAGCACTCTTTTTCGAGTTCGAGCATCTGCTTCCACGTCTTATATACCTTTAAGTCAAAGCGGTCGGTAATCTCTTTGTCGGACAGATATACTGTATCGATGCTGTGGGTGATTAAATACGGTTTTCCTCTCGCGGGGACGACGAGGAATATTTTCCTTGTTAGCATCCTTTTTCCCAGGAAGCGAACAAGGGCGGGGTTATGATTTTCGTAGTCTACGAGGATCCATGCGTCCGCGCCTTTTTCTTCAATTTTTCGTTGTAATTCGAATAGTTCCATTTTCTTGGCCTCGCCTTATCTTAGTTAGACGGAATTCCCATATCCATATTTTTCTTTTAAGAAAACCCTCGTTTTTCTTTCAGGCTGGTAGAATAAATAATATGTTGACGAGCGAAGGCAGAAAAATCGATAAGGATTGCCCCCGCAGCGAGTATCCCACCCCACAGTTCCAACGGGATTCTTACTTGTGCTTGAACGGAATGTGGGACTTTTCTTTGGACGAAGATCCGCAGAATCACAGCGTCTTCCCTTATCGCATTTTGGTGCCCTTTGCGGTCGAAAGCGAACTCTCGGGGATTCAAAAAGAAGTCACGGCGAAACACGTCATGCATTATCGCCGCTTCTTTGAGGTGCCCGAGGATTTTGATAAAGGTCGCATTTTGCTTCATTTCGAAGCGGTCGACCAGGTGTGTGATGTGTTCCTTAATGGGGTCAAAATCGGCCACCATGAAGGCGGGTACCTGCCCTTTGCCATGGACCTACTGGAGCTAAAGCGTGGCAAAAACGAATTGCTTGTCGATGTCTACGACGATACCGATTCCGACGTCTATCCTCGTGGTAAGCAGCGTCTAAAGCGAGGCGGCATTTGGTATACGCCAACCTCCGGAATCTGGGGCACGGTATGGATGGAATCGGTTCCGAAACAGGTCATTCAGTCCATCCGTATCACTCCATTATTCGATGAAAAGAAAGTGAAGATTCAGCTGAAGTTTGAAGGTCGCGCGGAGTCTTCTCTCGTGCAGGCCTACTTTGGTAGCCGCCTCGTTTCCTCGGGCAGCTTTGATGAAAACGGTGTTGTGGTGCTTGATGTCGCGCCGTGCTTCCGCGAATGGACTCCCGAAACGCCAAACCTCTATGATCTGCGCGTCCGGGTGAATTCGGATGAGGTCACCAGTTATTTCGCGATGAGAAAATTCTCCTCCGTCGTCCATAATGGACATCGCGTGTTTGCATTAAACAACAAACCTTATTTCCTTAAAGGCGTGCTCGATCAAGGCTATTTTGCAGACGGCGGGTTAACCGCCCCATCCGATGCTGCCCTATCCAACGACATTAAATTATTGAAAGAGATGGGCTTTAACATGGCCCGCAAGCACATCAAGATCGAGTGCATGCGGTGGTATTACCATTGCGACCGGCTCGGTCTTATTGTCATGCAGGATTTCGTCTGCGGTGGCAAATACCCGAAGCAGCTGCTCCTCTGGCTTTGCCCCTTCTTCACGTTCCATTTTGACGATTCGACGCGTTTCCCCTTATTTGGACGTGCGAACAAGAAGAGCCGCGATTTCTTTGAAAAAGAGTTGCCCGAAGTAGTGGACCATCTTTATAACGTCCCCTCCATCGCCGCGTGGACCTTGTTCAACGAAGGGTGGGGGCAATTTGATTCCGTCCGTCTCACGGAAACGTTACGGGAACTAGATCCGACTCGCCTCATCGATGCCAATTCCGGCTGGTTCGACCAAAAGAACGGCGACTTCTATTCGCGTCACATCTATTTCCGCAAAGCGCGAATGAAAAACGACGGCAAGCGCATCATGCTCTTATCGGAGTTTGGAGCCTATTCCCATGTTGTCGAGGGCCATTGCGACTATACGAAGAGAACGCCGTATAAATATTTCTCCTCTCAAGAAAAACTCCGCAAATCCATCGTTAAATGTTTGAAAAATGAAATTTTGCCGCTTATTGAGGAGGGGTTGTCGGGCATGGTTTGGACGCAGCTTAGTGACGTCGAAGAAGAGACCAACGGCCTCACCACTTATGACCGCAAAATCGTAAAGGTGGACAAGAACAAAATTAAGGACGCGAATGCGTTGCTGAAGTTCGATGGAGGGAACCGTGATTAAAGCCGCCTTCTTTGACATCGATAACACGCTTTACGATTGGGAGGCGCGACGTTTTGTTCCCTCCGGAATCAAGGCCATCAAATCTCTTCAGCGTAAGGGTATCAAAGTATTTCTTTGCACCGCCCGTCCCTATGGGTCTATTAAAGACTTTGGCGTGCTCGATCTCGGCATCAAATGGAATGGCATCGTCGCCAATTGTGGCGGCTATGTCGCCCTCGGCAATCGTACGCTTCGCCTACTGACCATCGAGCACCAAACTTTGCTCACCTTGACCCATATCGCCAAGAAGAATCATTTGACGATGGAGTTCGTCACGGCGAAAACGCGCTTCCTTACCGCCCCTGGAAATACCTTCTTGGATAACTACCATGGGACCTACTCTGATGTCGTCCCGCCGATTCACCCTTATCGCGGCGAGAAGGTGACGGGGGTATTGCTCTTTTGCCCCGAGGAGTTCGACGAGCAATTCAAACAAGTCCTTCCCGACCTCATCTATTACCGGTTTCATCCCTATGGCGTGGATATTGCTCAGGAGGAGCATAAGAAGGGCGACGGTATCTCCATCATCATGAAAGAATTTGGTTGGAAGAGGGATGAGGTTCTCTCTTTCGGCGACGACCTACAAGACATCACCATGGGCGAGGCCTCCACCTTCGTCTGCATGGGTAACGGTCATGACAAAGCCAAGGAAGAGGCGGACTACGTTTGCCCGCGCATCGGAGACGACGGACTTTACCAAGCGCTTTGCCATTATGAGGTGCTTCCATGAAAATCGGCACCACAACGATGAAGCTCATCGTGAAATGGATGGGGAAAGCGGACCATAAGCGAAGAAAAACGTGGCCGAGCATCGATGCCTACCGTCATCAGCTCGACATCGACGCGCTTGGCGATCAGAACTTCTTTCATCAGTTCGACGTTTTCTATGCGGATGAGAGCAAGAGAAACGGTAACGTCGTCATCGATATCCATGGCGGAGCCTATATCTATGGCGACCGTAAAAACAATTTTGGCTTCGCTTCGGTTTTCTTAGACCGAGGCTTCGACGTCGTCTTGCTCGATTACGAACCCAACGATGGATCGCGTGACTGCATCAGTCAAATCCAAACCCTCGCCGCAGAACTAGCCTATCTACAAAGCCATGCGGAGGAACTTGGCTTGGACTCTTCTCGCTTCCATTTAACGGGTGATTCGGCAGGCGGACACTTTGCCTTATTTTTAGCAGAATGTGCGCAAAATTTGGAAATTTCCTCGCAAATCGGCGTTCATTTGAATGGAATTTCGTTTTCTTCCATCGCTGCAATCTGCCCCGTTTATGACTTTCATCGCTCCGTTCATACTCCGCTTATGAACGACAAAGCTAAGGCGGTCATGTTCGGTTCCATTTACCAGGATGAGGCAAAAGTGGCCCTCATAGACCCGCGCGTTCATCGTTCCGCTCTCACCCAACCTCTGTTTGTTTCGACCTGCAGAAATGACTTCCTGATCGAAGAGAGCCGCAGCATCAAAGAAGATTGGGAAAAGGATGGAAAGCCTCTGGAATTTGTCTTTGTGGACAACAAGTCGCAGAAAGTGGGCCACGTTCATAACGTTACGGACATTGGTCTAAGCGATTCCGTTCGGGTCAACGAGGCCATCATTTCTTTCTTCCAAAAGCATTCGAATAACTAGACACATCCTTAGAAAAATCCGCTTTAAGCGGAAAGTCTTTGAGGTTTTCACTCGGTAAAGATACCATTACAAAGTAATGAGCGAATCCTTTGTTTCCGAAAAAGCAGCCCTCGTACTTCAAGGGGGAGGATCTCGTGGCGCATTTACCGCCGGAGTCCTTGATGTTCTCATGGAGCATCAAGTGGTTTTCCCTTATGTCATCGGCACCTCCGCCGGGGCGCTGAACGCTGTGAATTACCTCTCTGGAGATATTGGACGGAGCCGTTATGTTACGACGGAACTCATGCATGACCCCAAGTTTGTTTCGATACGGAACATCTTTTTCCGCGGGACGGCTTTTAATTTCACCTATCTTTTCCATACCGTTCCAAAAACCAAGCAGCCTTTTAACCAAGGCCAATATAACAGCTCTCCCGTGGAGCTCGTTGCCGCTTCGGTTGGTTTAGAAGACGGGCAAACGCACTATTTCAAAAAAGGCGAGTGCAAAGAATTCTATAAAGCCTTGGCTTCTTCGGCCTCGTTGCCCATCATCTCCCGCCCGGTTCGGGTGGAAGGAAAACGTTACCTCGATGGCGGCGTCACCTGTGCGACGCCATTCCAAAAGCCACTCGAAGACGGCTTTACGAAAATCGTCATCGTGCAGACTCGCGAGAAGGGGTTCCGCAAGAAAACGCCGACGGGAAAAGGGAAGCGAATCTTCGCCAAGATGCTTTACCACCGCTGCAAGAAATTCCACGAGGCCTATTACAAAATGAACGACCAATATAACGCCGACATGGATGAGATGGAGCGCTTGTTTGAGTCGGGCGAGGCCTTTATTGTTCGACCTGACGTCAAACCGGAAGTAGGCCGCATTGAAAAAGACACCGATAAATTGCTCGCCTTATATGACCAAGGCCGCAAAATCATGGAACGGGAGCTGCCCGCCATGCTGAAGTTTTTGGGGGCTAATCATGAATAAAAACGACAAAAAACGCACCGCCCCTAATAAGGGACACGTCGACCCTCGCTCCATCAAGGAGTTTCAGGTATATCGCGAAACGACGTTGATGGAATTTCTAATCTTTAAGATGCCCGATACGCCGCGAAAGACCATCAAGTCTCTTTTGACGCACCACCAAGTGGCCGTCGGCGGGGTGCCGGTCTCGCAATACAATTACCCGCTGGTTCCCGAAGATGTGGTAACCGTATCGAAGAACCGTATCGCCAAGCACGAACGCAAAGATTTGCCCATCATCTATGAAGACGAAGACATCATCGTCATCAACAAGCCCTCGGGCCTTCTTTCGGTCGCGACGGAGCGAGAGAAGGGACGCACTGCCTATCGCCTCGTTTCCGATTATGTTGCTGCGATGAATCCCAAAGCACGCGTATATGTCGTCCACCGTCTTGACGAAGATACCTCTGGCGTTTTGGTCTTCGCCAAGAAATTCGAGGTCCGTGAGGCGTTACAAAATCACTGGCAAGAAATCGTGGAAACCCGCGCCTATTACGCCATCGTAGAAGGAAAAATGGAAAAAGATGAGGCGGTTTTGCAGGATTATTTGATGCAAAACGACCTTCATTTGGTTTTTGTCACCAAAAATAAAAAAGAGGGGAAACTGTCCACGACGGCCTATAAGGTCATCTCCTATAAAGAGCCTTATTCGTTGCTGGATGTCCATATTTCCTCCGGGCGTAAGAACCAGATCCGCGTCCAACTAGGATCCCGCGGTCACCACGTGATCGGCGACGATAAATACGGCGAACCCGCCGACCCGTTAAAGCGCCTAGGCCTCCATGCCTATCAGCTGACTTTCACAAACCCCATTTCCGGCAAGCGGTATGACTTTGTCACGCCGATGCCCGAATGCTTCAAATCTCTCTTCTTTGTCACGCACGCCCAGCGCCGCGCCGAGGAGGCCGAAACTGCGCGCAAACCGCGCAGGAACATGCGCGATGAAGCAGATGGCGCTAAACTTACGAAGCCTCGCGCCAAAACGCGTGTACCAAAGAAAGGAGGAAGAAAATGATCCCTTCTGGGAAAGAATGGCTTGCCAAATTCACCGAATCCCTGATTTCCACGGCCCCGATTGCCGTCGTTATTTTAATTATCTTCCTCGTCACTCGTTTTGCTCTTCCGATGGACTTCTTCACGGATGCCTCAGGCCAAGCTTATTTCCTTTCTAACGATCAAATGGTTTCGTTCGCCGTTGCTGTGGCGATGATTGTTGTCGGCATGGCGTTATTCAATCTCGGTACCGAGCAATCCATGACCGAAATCGGCCGTATTATCGGTGGATCTCTGGTGCGAAAGAATAAGTTCTTCTTCGTCATTGCCATGACGTTTATCATCGGCGTTCTCGTAACGATTGCGGAGCCTGATTTAAGCGTCCTTTCGCGCCAAGTTGGTATCAACTCGCAGATCATTGTGTGGTCGATTGGCGTTGGGGTGGGGCTATTCCTTGTCGTCGGCGTCATCCGTACGACGCTGCATCAAAGTTTGAACATGATGTTCCTCGCCTTTTATGGTCTTTGCTTTGCGCTTCTTTACTTCATCGACCCTCGCTTTTTGCCCATCTGCTTCGATTCTGGCGGCGTCACTACCGGCCCCGTTACCGTCCCGTTCTTGCTTGGCTTTGGCCTTGGTATGGCGGCTAACCGCGGTGGTAAAAACTCTGAAGATTCTTTCGGCTTGACGGCCCTTTGTTCCATTGGCCCCATCTTGGCCGTCGTCATTATTTCGCTTGTTTTAAAAGGCACTGGAAGAGGCCTTCCGGCGGAATATCCCATTGAGGACGCATCGCTCTCCAATATTTGGGAGTCTTTGCTCCACGATAGCACTTCCTCGATGCAGTCGGTCGCATTGTCTGTTGGCCCCATTTTGCTTTTCTTCATTGTCTATGAATTGATCTTCATCCGCGTCCCTGGAATGAAACTTGTACGCATCATCATTGGCATGGTCATCACTTATGTCGGCTTGGTTCTGTTCCTCTCTGCGGTCGAATGGGGCTTCTTACCCATTGCCCAAACCGTCGGTCACATGTTTGGGTCATCCGAAGCCATGCATTATGTGGCCATTGGCATCGGTGCCTTATTCGGCATCTTTGGCGTGCTGGCTGAGCCTGCGGTTCATGTATTGGTCTCCCAAATGGAACAAGTTTCGGATGGCCGCATCAAAAAAGGCTTGGTTTTGACGGTTTTGGCAGCCGCTAACGGCGTTGCCGTAGCCCTTTCTGTGCTCCGCTGTCACTTCCAGTTCGGGCTGGAATATTACATTATCCCCGGCTATATCCTGGCCTTTATCCTTTCCTTTGCGGTGCCGAAAATCTATACCGCAATGGCATTCGACTCGGGCGGCGTTGCCTCTGGTCCGATGACTTCTACGTTTGTTTTGCCCTTTTGTATCGGCTTCGCCTCGACCTGCGGCATCGACGTCTATTCTTTTGGATTTGGCCTCGTTGCCGTTGTCGCAATGATGCCGATTATTGTGGTGCAGGCCCTCGGCTTCCAATCCAAGGTTCAGTCGCAGATCGCGTTGGCTCATGCCCGCAAGCGTATCATCGAGGAAAACGACGAACAGATTATTCATTTTGACGTCACGCAATTCATGGAGGAGGGCTTATGAGCGAGAATAAAAACTTTGTCCCCTACGAAGAAACCCACCGTCTGCGCCCGTTGTTATTCGTGACGACGATTGTCGGCGAGGGCCAATCCGACGCGATTGTGAATTTAAACCGCGAACAGGAATGCTCTTTATGCCTTGTCCTTCGCGGCAAAGGAACGGCACCGGTAGAAATCGTGAATTCCGTCAAGAAAGAGATCGTTTTCTCCATCTTGCGTGCCGACCGCTGGCCCGCCTATAAAATGAAACTCTCGCAACGCTTCAATGTGTCTAAGGTTGCCAAAGGGATCGCCTTCTCGACGCCTCTAGACGCAGTGGCGGGCGTCTCCATCTATAAGATGCTCTCCAATACGCGCTTATTTGAAAAACCTATTGCCCCGGCGGGGAAGAAAGGAAAGAAGAAAGATGAATAACTTCGAATGTGTCCTTTGCGTCGTTAACCACGGCTATTCCGACCTCGTCATGAGCGCGGCCAAGCGCGCAGGTGCTACTGGCGGCACGATTTTCTCGGGCCGCGGCACGGGTAATCACGACAATGAAGAATTCTTTGGCGTCACGGTGACTCCCGAAAAAGACATCGTCATGATTTTGGTCCCTAAGCCGATCCGCGACAAAGTCCTCGAGTACGTGAACGAGGCTGCCGGCATGTCGACCAAGGGCTTAGGCATTGCGTTTTCCTTACCTGTTGCTGACGTAGTGGGCATTGGCGAACTACGTGATGCCGCTGCGCCGAAAGAAGGGAAATAACACGTGGCCTTAGAAGGCGAAAAAAACCTTACATTAAGCGAAGTTCGTCAGAAAAAGTCTGCAAAACCCAATTGGTTTTCACGAAATCTGCCGTGGCTTACGCACTGGAATAGCTTGTTTTATTATGGGCTTTTCCTGTTTATTCTCGCTTTGCTATGGGCGGGTTTCCCGTTCTTCACCAACTCGGGAACCCAATTGCTCAACTGGGACTATACCTGGCAGTATATCCCCTTCGCCTATACGTATTGGGATGCGTGGAATACGTTTTTTACCACGGGCCACTTCCCGCTTTATGACGCAGGGACGTTTATCGGTACGGACATGATCGGATCGGGTTCTTACTATGGCCTGCTCGACCCCTTTATGTTTGCCTGTTATTTATTGCCCCGGGCTTGGATCCCCCAAACCTATGCTTTGGTAACCTTCGCTAAACTATCTTTTGGCGCGTTGATGATGCGCGGCTACCTGCGCTTTATGGGTATCCGCGAATGGACCGCGCGAATCGGCGGCTTAATCTTTGCCTTCTCGGGATTTACGACGTTCTTCGAAGGCTTCCCCGTCTTCCTTAGTCCTATGGCGGTATTCCCGCTGATTCTGTGGGGTATTGAACGGATCATCCAGAAGCAGAAGATGGACTTGCTCCCCCTTGGCGTTGGGTTACTGGGCTTATCTTGCTTCTTCTTCGTTCCGGTAATCTGCATCTTCGGCGTCATCTATGCTTTGTGGCGCTTCTTCCTCACGGTCAAAACGCGCGATGCGAAACAAAACATCACCGTAATGGTGCTTGGCGTGGCTGGGTTTGCCATCGGCCTTATGGTCTCGGCGTTTAGCTTGCTGCCCTCCATCCGCGAAACGTTATTATCGGGCCGCTCCTCATCGATTGGTTCGGCTTATTTCGGCGCGATTAAGGAAGCGATTAAGAATCTCGATGCCAAGCGTGCTTTTACCCTGGTCTTTGAAGAGGTGGGAGACAATCCCGGCCGCGAACTGATGGGCCTAATCTCGTTCTTCTTCCCTACGGGAGGTTGGACGCAGCTGCCTTTGGCGCGGAGCAATGGCTACGATGCGTGGACGGCGTCGCTATTTTGCTATACGCCCTGCGTTATTTTGTTCTTCGCTGCATTAATCAACTCGATCCGCCTGCAAAGGTGGTCCCACCTTTTCGCGGTGCTGCTTTGCTTCTTCGCCGTGTTTACCAACTTCTCCTATTTCTTCTTCTTTGCCTTTACCGGAAACGGATATGGCCGTTGGTACCTGTTGCTTATCCCGTTGATTGTCTATTACTGCTGCTGGGCATTTGATCAGCGCACGAGCGAACCAAAATTCGTGCCCTTTGCCGCGAGCGTTATTGCACTAGGGCTCACTATCTTTACGTTCTATTTCACTGAACATGTTCTCCATGGCAAAGAATTTACGAGCTCAGCCTATAACGTTAACGGGACAACCTATTGGCAGAGCACTTATCATACGGCCTCGGAAGTTTATAACAACGTTTCCACGGCCTGGTATTTCTATTATCAGCTCGTCTTCGTAGTGACCGAGGGTGTCATCCTTTGCATCGGGCATCGCAAAGCTTGGGCAAAATACGCGTTATTTGGTCTCGTCGCGGCAGAAGCGGTGGTCATGGGTAACCTCGCCTACGTTTTCAACGGTCTTTGGTCTTATGAATATTCTTTTTTGGGAGGCCAAGGGACGAGAGATACCTCCTTGGTAATCGCGGAGAACATCAAGCGGCAGGATAAGTCTTTCTACCGTGCTTACATGGATAGCGCGCGGGGGAAGAATTACGCGCATAACGTGTATGGCCTTAATGCCGCCTCCCAGTTCCATTCCTTGATGAACTTCGACGTGGAAGACTTTGCGTTAATGCATCAAATCAAGAACGTCGGCGGGTCGGGGACGACCTATGACGAGACAAAATTCTATAATCCCAGCTGGTCGGGACTGTACAAGCATAAGCGTTATGCGACAGACACCCTTCTAGGCATGCGTTATTACGTGGTCGAAAACAACTATTTTAATTGGAAACAAGCTGATGGGTCCCCTGTTTTCCTTCCTGCCAATGTTCCGTTTGGCTGCAAAGAGCTCCCAAAGTTATCTACCAATCGCGACTATTATCGCGTCTATCGTAGGGGCGAAGATTCCTTGCCTTCCCTTGGTTTTGCCGTAGAGAAAGACTCCGACTTCATCTACCGCTTAGGGCGCGATGAAGAGTCCAACTATGCTTCCAAGTTCTTCGGCAATTATTCTGGTGTGGCTTCTTATAACCAACTGAGCTTCGCGGAATATACCGAACTCCATGGCGCGATCATCCCTGACGATGTTACTTTGCCCGAATCCATTCACGTGCAAGAGACCACTCCGCAGGTGATTAATGATGCGACGCTTTATTCTCTTACGGAAAAAGCTCGCCGCTACCTCAATCACGGCCTTAGGGCGGATTATTATCTTACCCGCAGCAAAACGGATCCTGACGAGAGCGGTAAGACCAAACTATGGTACGACCAGCTTTTCGCGGATGGTCGCGCCGATTATTATGACGAAGGGGCGGGCTACTTTTTGAATCATTACGTCGAAAAGAACGAGAACGTGGTTGGCTCAATCACCGTGGAACGGGATTATGGCAAATTGGCCTTCTCTTCCTCGACGGGTGAATACCTCAACACGGATCCGCGCGGTTGCTATCTGCAAATGCGTTTTCTCTCTGACACCAAAGGCGTTGGCGTCCCGCGAGTGTATGTTATTGGTGATAAAGTCGACAAAGACGGAAATGTTATCGAATCCAACACGGTCCTTAGCTTTGATCACCACCTGCTTTCGAACGCCCTAGATGGCGAGAAGTACTATTGGGGTTCCTGCACGTTTGGCTTATATGCCGAAGGGCTTGCGAAATACGTCGTGCTTTGCTTCGGCGGAAGTGGCAGCGCCATCTTAAATTCCCAAAACATGTATCTCACCGTGACCGAGCGAAGCCAAATCGAAGCGGAAGAAGCGACGCGCAAGGCCAATGCCCTACAAAACGTTGTTACCGACGTCAATCGCTTTGCCTTCGATACCTCCTTCACGGAAGATCGTATCGTCATCACCCAGCTTGGCTATGATGCGGGCTGGCAGGCGACGGCGAGAATGCCTGATGGCAAACAAAAGGCGTGCCAAATGCTCAAGCTTAGCGGCGGACTCGTTGGTTTTGTCGCCCCTTATTCCGTCGACGAAGAAGGGAAAGGACAAACCATTCATTACGAACTTCGCTATAGCACACCTTATGGTGGGCTTGGCGTGGCCTTATGGGCGCTTGGAATCCTTTCCTTCGCCGGCTATGGGGCGACGTGTTTCATCCTTTGCGCCCGCAAGAAAAAAGAGACGGCCAATGAGGCCGCCTAATCTTCATTCCGTTTGAAGTTCTTTAAATAGATGTCGTAAACCTTGTTTTTGGGCAGGTTATTATGCTCGCAGACGGCCTTAATGGCTTCCTTCGAGGATTTACCCCATTCGAGTTGATCGCGAAGCGCTAGGGCGATTTCCGTGTCCGAGAGGGTGGCTTTCTTCTTTTCTGCGCCGCTGACGACGATAACCATCTCGCCGCGAAGTGAGTTCTCGTCCAATAGGCAGAGCTCGGACAAGGTCCCCCGGATGAATTCCTCGTGAGCTTTGGTGAGCTCGCGGGCGATTACCGCCTTGCGGTCTCCAAGGGTTGCCGCCATCGAAAGCAATGTCTTGAAGATGCGGTGGGGCGATTCATAGAAGATGAGAGTATCCGGGTTGGAAGCAAGCTCATTAAGACGTGCGGCGCGCTCGCTATCTTTCGCGGGCAAGAATCCCTCGAAATGGAAGTGCGTGGAATCTAAGCCAGAACACGTTAGGGCGTTTATGGCGGCGCTTGGCCCCGAAGTAACGGAGACTTTTATCCCTTGCTCAAGGCAACGCGCGACAAGGCGCTGACCAGGATCAGAGAGGCAGGGGTATCCGGCATCCGACATGAAGCAAACCTTCTTGCCTTGTTTTAGCAATGAGACAATTTTGGCTCCGGCCTCTTCCTCGTTATGCTCGTGGCAGGAGATAAACGGCTTATCGATGCCAAAATAGGACATGAGCTGTCCAGAATTGCGGGTATCTTCGGCGGCGATAAAATCGGTGTCTTTAAGCACTTCTAACGCCCGAGGCGTCATTTCCCCGCGGTTGCCAATCGGCGTGGCGATGAGATAGAGGATTGGGGAAGGACCTTCGAAGTTTAATTCGCGCTGCATCATTGCGCGCCGCCTTCTCCGCCTCCGCGGTTGCCGCTGCCGCCGCGATGGTGGTGACGGTGGCGGTTGCGGTTCTGATTCGGATTGGGGTTGCCCTGGCTTTGGCCCTGCTGCGGGTTGTTATTCTGCGGGCGATTTCCGCCTTGCTGCGGGCGGTGCCCCTGCTGTGGGCGACGGGGTTGGTTATTCCCGTTTTGCGGTCCTTTTTGCTGTTGAGGGCCGTTTTGCGGACCTTTTTGAGGTCTATTGTTATTTTGATGGGGTTTTTGCTGCGGATTTCGATTTTGGTTATTTTGCTGCGGTTTTTGGTGATTCGGGCGGGTTTTGCCGTTATTTTTGGAATTTTGATTTTCCGAATTGTTGGTTTTTTCTTTTCGCTCGGCATGAGGTTCGATGCCGAAGGAAGGCAGCGAAGAATCATCGGATTTGATGATCTCAACTTTGTGGACATAGGTGCCGTTTAAAACCGCGTTATAGTCCTCGAGGCTAAAGGTTTTATAGTCGCTGCGACCCGCATTCACCACGCGGACGGTGCGCGAGAGGATGTTAAAGCCGTCAACCGTATATTGCTCGCCATCGATTTTGACGGGCGATCCGATGCGCGGGAACTCTTTCTTTGCTGCGGTATAGGCGTCGTCTTCATAGGTTAAGCAGCAGATGAGCTTTCCACATGGCCCCGACAGCTTAGGAATATTCAGCGTAAGCATCTGGTTTTTCGCGCGTTGAATGGAAATGCCTTCAAACTGTGTTAAGAAGGTAGAGCAACATAAGGGAAGACCACAGATGCCAAGCCCACCGATCATCTTTGCTTTATCGCGAGATGCGATTTGGCGTAGTTCAATTCGGCAGCCAAGTTGCGGTGCGAGGACCTTGAGCAATTCGCGGAAATCCACGCGTTTTTCGGTAGAGGTGTAGGTGATGGTGACTTTGGATCCGTCGATGGTATAAAAAGCGTCGATAAGATCCATGGAAAGGCTTAATGCCTCGATTTCTTTCCGGGTTATGGCAAGGGCGCGCTTGGCGTCTTCGAGGTTCTGCTGATAGTCGCGGATGTCGCGTTCATCGGCTTTGCGTAGGATCGACTTTAATTTGAGACTGGAATTGTATTTTGATAACGGGGCGGGGAGCATCGAAACGGTGCCGGCTTCCACGCCAGCGGAAGTCAAGACAATCACCAAATCACCCAAGGCAAAATCGTTCGTTGGGCAGGAAAAGTAATAGCTTTTTTCGGAACCTTGGAATTTGATTCCTAAATAATATCCGGCTTGTTCGGGGGTCATGAGTGTATCACTCCTTGGTTAGGACGTTCACAAGATGGGTCAAGATTAAACCGACCCGAATATTCAGCTCAATCTCTCCGCGGAGCGTCATAATGGAGAGAAGGGAAGTATCTACATGCGGCAGTTTCTTCGCTGCTTCGGCGATTATTTTATCATAGCTCGTCAAGGAAATGGGATTGCCCGCCTTATAGGCGACGATGTCGCGGAAGAAAAGGGTTAGCAAATCAAACATAAACCGCGCGGCAGGTTTGGAAGATACGAGGGGCATGACATCTTTTTCGAAGATAAACCGAGCGTAGTGGGGGCTGCGCGAAAGAGCATCAATCGCGTCGGTCGCGGCGAGCTTTAGCTTCTGGTAATCCTCTTTCTCGGCGGCGGCTTTAAGCAAGGAGCCGTCGTTATAGAAGGCGGAGAGGATTTCAGCGTCTTCTTTGTTCACGCCAAGAGAGATGGCTTCTTCATAGACTTCCTTGCGCGGAGTAAGGATCAGACGGAGCCTCTCGCAACGCGAGACGATGGTTGGAAGGACCTTATCTTCGTTCTGCGTCGTTAATATGGCGTAGGTCCAGGGGCTTGGCTCTTCAAGGAACTTTAATAAAGAATTCACGGCCTCAAGGGTCATGTTCTCAACGAGGTGGATGACATAAATCATCACGCCTTTGCGTTCTAGCGGGGTCTTTTGGAAAAGGTTTACAACATCGCGTATCTCATCCTTTTTGATGGAATCTTCTTCGCCATCGAAAAAGATAAAGTCCGGATATTCATCGCGGTCGATGCGTTGGCAAGTGATGCATTCTTCGTCGGCGAGCGGGTTAGGATGGTCGCAAAGGATGGACTTAGCTAAGAACAAAGCGGTCTCTTTTAACGGAGTTCCCGCTTCGCCAGTGAGCAAATAGGCATGAGCTAATTGATCGTGCGTTAGGCCATAGCAAAAAGACTTCGTAACTAAGGGTTGTCTATTTTTGAGGTAATTTGCGAGGCCCATTAGTCTTATTTCAGTCGAGCAGCGATGGAATGATATGCGCTTTCGACTACCTCTTCGAGTGTTTTGGACGCGTCGATGATGACGTAGCGGTCGGGGTAACGCGCAGCAAGTTCCAAGAAGGTCTTGCGGACGCCACGGTGGAACTCAATCTTCTCTAAGTCAAGGCGGTTGACTTCACGCGAGGCGTTGCTGGCGATGCGGGCGAGGCCGATTTCTGGCTCAATATCAAAAAGGAGCGTCAAATCCGGATAGGTACCTTCGGTGGCGAAGAGATTGACGTTAAGAACGTTATCAATGCCTAATCCACGGGCACCTCCTTGATAGGCAAGAGAGGAGTCAAGATAACGGTCGCAAAGGACGAGCTTACCCTCTTTTAAAGCGGGCCAAACCTTCTCTACAAGGTGTTGCCTTCTTGAGGCAGCATAAAGCAGCGCTTCGGTGCGCGAATCCATCTTGGTGTTGGCTTTATCCAAGATGACGTTACGGATTTGCTCCGCGATTGGCGTGCCGCCAGGTTCACGGGTCAAAACGGTCTCATATCCTTCCCTGCGGAGACGCTCGTCAAGAAGCTTTAATGCGGAGGACTTTCCAGATCCTTCGCCGCCTTCAAACGTAACAAATAAACTCATAGTTTTCTCCTCCCTTCAAGTGCGCGGGATAGCGTTAATGGGTCGGCGTATTCTAGCGACGATCCCGCGGGCAAGCCATAGCCAAGGCGCGAAACGGATACGCCGCTTGGCTCGAGGACTTTGGCTAAGAACAAAGCAGTGGTTTCCCCTTCTAGGGTTGGGGAAGTAGCAACGATGATTTCTTTGATGCCCTCTTCTTTGATGCGCAGTTTCAACGAATCAATGTTCAACGCCTCCGCGCCGACGCCTTTCGCGGGCGAAAGCAAGCCACCAAGGACGTGATAAACGCCGCGGAAATTGCTTACCGCTTCAAAGGCAATGGCATCTTTGGGGTTCACGACGACCAAACAGATCTCGTGATTCCTCGTGTCGTCTTTGCAGACCTCACAGAGGTCATCTTCGGTATAAAGCCCGCAGTTGGGGCACTTATGGACCTTCGTCTTCGCGTTTTGAATCGCTTCAGCAAACTCTAAAGCGTCCTCTTTGCGCAGCTCCAAAACGGCGTTGGCCATGCGTTCAGCGGAACGTGTGCCAATGCCCGGAAGCTTACGAAAAGAATCCACAAGGGCGGTATATGTGGGCAAATCCTTCATTAGAATAAGCCGGTTTTGCCGGTGATCCTCTCTTCAATGGCGTCATATTCGTCTTGGATTTGTTCCAAGGCTTCGTTTAACGCAAGGGCGATGGTATCGGCGAGCATTTCGCCATTTTCCGGATCCAAGGCATCCTTATCGATCTTGAGTTCTTTGACGGTGCGGTCGCCGAGCATGACGAGGTCTACCATGCCGTTCTTGGAGACTTTGAATTCCTTTTCGGCAAGGGCGGCGTGGGCCTTTTGAAGTTCGCGCTGCATCCTTTGCGCGTTCATGAGCATCTGCTGCATCTGGTTCATGTTATGTTTCCTCCTATTTTGGCAGATTAAGTATGACGTCTTCGGGGTTGGGCAATTTCCCGATTTGTTTCAGCCCATAGTAGGCCTTTTGGCAACGGTTGGAGTCGTTGCGGTCCAAACTATAGACGAATACGTTGCGGCCAAGTACGGTAGCCACGAGATCGGAGATGGCTTTCTGGTTCTCCGCGAGGTTGGCTTTATCGCGCTGGCGCGTAAAGTTGAAGTTGATGAGGAGCGCCTGGCTGCATAGGCAGAAGGGGCGCCCTTCGCTGAGCAATGCGGCCAAGGCACCGACTTTGGGATCGAAGCGGAGGTCGCCGATTTCGTTCCAACGATCAAACAAAGCCTGACGCTGGGGTTTGTACTTGGGGCCGAGAACCATGATATTCACGATGGTCTCGTCGTCGAGGAATAGCGGCGTTCCCTCGCTGGCCATGACGCCGAGAGACGGCGCGGCAACGGGTTTTTCCGGTTCTTCTTTTTCTTCAGAAAAGATGGGTTTTGCAGGCTTTTTAACAGGTTCTGCAGGGGTTTTGACTTCAGGCTTCGGTTCCATTTTCGGCTTTGCTGGAGCTTCGTCAAAGAGCCAATCGGGAGGAGTGGTTCCCGTATAGACGCTTTGGTTGGGCTCCGCGGGTTCTTCGTGGAACAATTCACCAGAAGCGTGGGCGGCGGGCTCGATCTTAGCCTGCGGTTCAACTTTGGGCTCGGGTTTTGGCTCAGGCTTCGGTTCGACCTTTGGCTCTGGCTTGGGCTCTACTTTAATTTCGGCTTTTGGCTGAGGCGCAGGCGCGACAGGCTTTGCTTCCACTCTTGGAGTGACGTTAACGGCAGCTCCTCCGAATAACGACGTCATACGAATGAGTGTTAATTCAAATAACGAACGGAGGTTGCCCACGGTCTTAGAATCCGCTTGGCATTTGATGAGCACGTCGATCATTTCGTTCGCACGGACATCATCAATCTTGCCGAGCAGAGCATCAATTTCTTTTAAGGAGGCGGCTTGGAGCAATTTCTCTTCGCCGGTCTTCAGATAGACCAAGATGTCTTTGAGGATGTCGAGAAGCGCCTGAACCAAGCGCTTGATGTCGATACCCGAGGTGAGAAATTCTTCTGCTAAAGCGAGGACGGGGCTCACTTGACCCGATGCAATCAGGTCGAGGAGGCGGCACTTCTGCGCGGTGGAGGTTAAGCCAAATACATCGAGGACGTCCTTTTCACGGACCTGGTTTCCGCCATAGGCGAGCGCCTGATCCAATATGGATAATGCGTCGCGCATGCCACCGTCAGCGAGGTCGACGACCGCATCGAGGGCAGATTCCTCGTACGGGACACCTTCGCGGTTTAAAATCCAAATGAGTTTATCTTTGATGTCTTTGGGGTCAATCTTACCGAAATCATATCTCTGACAACGGGAAATAATGGTCGGCAGAACCTTGAATGGTTCCGTGGTGGCCAAGATAAAGATGACGTGCTCGGGCGGTTCTTCCAAGGTTTTGAGTAAAGCATTGAAAGCGCCGGCGGACATCATGTGCACTTCGTCGATGATGTAGATCTTATATTTGCCGCGGATCGGTGCATAACGGACCTTGTCGATGAGGTCACGGACTTGTTCCACGCCATTATTGGAGGCGGCGTCAATTTCAATGACGTCGGGGTGAGAGCCAGAGTTCATCGCCAAGCAATTGGAGCAGTGGTTGCATTGGTGGCCGAGACCTTCCTCGCAGTTTAGCGCCTTAGCAAAAAGGCGTGCCATCGAAGTCTTTCCGGTGCCACGAGGCCCACAAAACAAGTAAGCGTGAGCGATTTTGTTGTTTTCGATTGCGTTACGCATCGTGCGAACGATGGAACGCTGGCCCGCCACTTCTTCGAAAGTGGTTGGGCGATATTTGTTATAAAGTGCTTTGTATGCCATTAGTTTGAATTATAGCGGTCCCGCCCCGTTCTTCCTAGGTCTAATCATAGATTAGTTGCCTTTTCTTACCTATGGGCCAGATGCTATAATCGCACCGGCAGGTTCAATAACATGGAAGATTCAATGCGAAAAAGGCTCGAAGCGACGAAAAGCCGTTATCTACAACTCGCCGAGGAACTCGGAAAAGATGATGCGGCAGACGACCTTGCGAGCTTCACCAAAAAGACAAAAGAACAAGCGGATTTACGCGAGGCTTATGAAGCCTACCTTATTTATTTAAAGGCAGAACAGGATGTCGCGGATTCCTATGAGATGGAAGCCTCTGGCGACCCCGAACTGGCCGAGTTTGCCAAAGAGACCCGCAAGGCTGCGCAAGACAAGATGGAGGAACTCGAAGGTCAATTTAAGATCATCCTTCTTCCCAAAGATCCCAATGATGACAAGAACATCATCGTGGAAATTCGTGGCGCAGTCGGTGGCGACGAAGCCAACATCTTCGCGGGTGATTTGGTCCGTATGTACACCAAATACGCGGAAAAGCAGGGCTGGAAAATCCAATTTCTCGATGCGACTTTAGGCGCGTCGGGCGGCTACGCGAGCGCCTCTTTTATGATTAAGGGCGATTCGGTCTATTCCAAATTGAAGTTCGAGTCGGGTGCCCACCGCGTTCAACGCGTCCCAAAGACCGAAGCTAGCGGGCGTATCCACACCTCGACCGCGACGGTTTTGGTAATGCCCGAAGCCAAGGAAGTAGACGTGCAGATTAACCCCTCCGATTTGAAGATTGATACTTATCACTCTCAAGGCGCTGGCGGGCAAAACGTTAATAAGACTGAGTCTGCGGTGCGCATCACCCACATTCCTACCGGCATCGTCGCGGCGTGCCAGACGGAAAAGGCCCAACTCCAAAACAAGGAAATCGCGATGCAGATGATTCGTGCGAAGGTCTTCGCTTATTTCCAAGAACAAGAAGATGCGAAACGTGCGACGGAACGAAAGCTCAAAGTCGGCACTGGCGAAAGGTCGGAGAAAATCCGTACATATAACTATCCACAAAACCGCGTCACCGACCACCGCATCGGCTACACGGTCAACCAACTCGACCGTATTATGGAAGGCGAACTCGATGGCATCATCGAGGCGTTAATCCACTTCGACCAAGAGCAAAAGCTTCTTGAGGAGACGGGTGAAGGCAATGCCTAAAATCTACGACGTCTATCTCAATGCGATGAAGGTGGGAAAGGAGTCCGGCGTCACCTCGCAGGAAATCCGTGTCCTCATCGCCCACGAAATGGGCTATCCAGAACCCATCGACGTGCTTTACCACAAAGACGACGAATTTACGCAAAATCAAAAATTTGAAGCGGATTTTGCAAAGTTATTGCAAGGAATGCCTGTGGAATATGTGATTCATGAGGCTACGTTTTTGCATACTAAGCTCTACGTGGATCAGCGCGTTTTAATCCCGCGCATGGAGACGGAAGAACTCGTCGCGAACCTCTCGGAGCGTATTACGGATTACTATGACCCGAGGAACTATTTGGTCTGCGCGGACATCGGAACTGGGTCTGGCGCGATCCTATGTGCGTTAAAGACGCTTTTCCCCAATTGGCTTCTCGTGGGTTCGGACGTGTCTTCTCAAGCCCTTGAAGTGGCCAAAAAGAACATCACCGATAATGGCGTTCGCGCGAACCTCCTCCAAGGCAAGAGCCTCGAGCCCTATATTGCGGCGAAGATGAATCTCGACATCATCGTGTCGAACCCTCCCTATATCCTAAACCGGGACGAAGTGCAGGAGTCGGTCAAACGCTATGAGCCTGAGGAAGCGCTATATTTAACCGAAGAAAACTCGGTCTATGAGGACATCTTTAAAGATTATAAGAAAGTGAAGAAGGGGACATTGCTGATGGCTTTTGAAATTGGTTATGACCTCGAAGCATATCTCACGGATTTGATGGCCAAATACCTTGAAGACTACGACTTCGAGTTCGTCAAAGATCTCAATGGCCTGACCCGCTTCCTCTTCGTATTTTGTAGGTGACATCAATGGAAACAAGAATTGTCGATTGGAACGAAAAAGAAGCCGTTGCTAAAGCGCTTCAGGCGGGAGAGGTAGTGCTCTTCCCCACCGAGACGGTCTATGGCATTGCTTGCCTTGCTTCAAGCGAGGCAGCATATGAGAAGCTTCGCGATGCGAAAGGCCGCCCCGAAGCGAAGCCGTTTACTTTGATGTGCGCGGACATTGGCTCGGTCGTGGAATGCTGCCAAATCAACATTGGAACCGCAGAAGTCATGCAGAAGTTTATGCCGGGTGAGATTACCCTTCTTCTTAAGGGCAGGCCAGGAATTCCTCATTGTATGGACCTCGGAACGGGTATCGTCGGCGTGCGTATCCCCAACGCAAAAGACGTTTTGGAACTCATTGAGATGGTGGGCGAACCGCTTTTGGTGTCCTCAGCAAACATGTCGGGCTCTAAGCCGGCTCAAAACGCTAAGGAAGCCATCGACATCTTTGATTCTCGCGTCGCCTACATCGTCAAAGGAGAATGCGTTTCCCATACTCCCTCGACCATTGTTGACCTTACGGGAGATGCGCCAAAACTGATTCGCCAGGGTAACATTGAATTTGAAAATATCGAGGGCGTATATCAAAAAGTTGCAAAATCAATCGCTTTAGGAAGCGACCACGGCGGTTACCTTTACAAAGAGGAAGTCAAAAAACATTTGATCGACATGGGATACGACGTCTTAGACTTCGGCTGCCACTCCACTTCCTCGGTGGACTATCCCCAATTCGGTAAGGCCGTTGCGGAAGCTGTCGTGCAAGGCAAGGCAGAACTCGGCGTCGTGGTCTGCACCTCGGGTGAAGGTATCTCCATGGCCGCGAACAAGGTGCCTGGGGCACGCTGTGGCATCGGTTATGACGATGCGGTCACCGCGAAAACCCGCGAGCACAACAACGCCAACGTGATCGCCTTTGGACAAAAATACATGAAACTCGAGGACGTGCTTCGCCGCGTCGACATCTTCCTTAGCGTTCCCTTCTCCGTCGAAGCAAAACATCATCGTCGCGTCGATCAACTCGATAAATAATTTCGCCTCTCCTAGAGCTTTCCGTTATAAGAGAATGTGAAAGCTCTTTTTGTTTGTCCCCGCTGCGGTAATAACGATCCTCATTTCATCGGCATGAAAAACGGCAAACCCTATTGCCGACGCTGCATTGGGTTCCATGGCGATCTTGCCAAGCCTTTGCCTCAAGTAGAGAAGAATGTTCGCCTCAGTCTGAACTATGGTTTATCCAAGCAGCAGCAGGAGCTTTCCTCCAAGATTGTGGAGAATTTTAAGGCGGGCATCGACACGCTGGTCTATGCCGTATGCGGCTCGGGAAAGACCGAGATCTCCTATGGAGTCCTTGCTTATGCGATGTCGCGAGGGCTCGCCGTTGCTTTTGCCTTGCCACGACGTGACGTGGTCATCGAACTGTACCTTCGCCTTAAAGACGCCTTCCCGGACAACAAGATTGTCGCGGTATATGGGCAGCATACGAGCGAATTAGAGGGCGATTGCGTCATCTTAACCACTCACCAACTCTACCGTTATCCCCATTATTTCGACTTGATCGTCATGGATGAAATCGATGCCTTCCCTTTTAAGGGAGACCCGACGTTAATCGCTTTTTTCCATGCGGCCCTTCGCGGACATTATGTCATGATGACGGCCACCCCATCCAAGGACATCATCAAGGAGTTTCATCAACCGGGGAAAGACATGGTATGCCTCCGCACAAGGTTTCATAAAAAGCCGATTCCTGTGCCGCGAATCATTATCGCTTATGGCGTCGCGAAGTTTATCGTCGCGGTGAAGAAACTCAAAGAATATCGAAAGCAAGGCAAACAATGCCTCATTTTTGTTCCTACTGTAGATCAGGCGGAAAACTTGTTTTTCTATCTCAGTTTATTTGCCCGTGGCGGCGACTACGTCTCCAGCAAACGTGATTTAAGAGCCGAGATCATCAAAGCATTCAAGCAGGGCAAGAAGCAATACCTCGTAACGACGGCCGTCCTTGAACGCGGGGTGACGATACGGGGGCTACAAGTCATCGTCTATGGCGCGGACAACGACATCTATGACTCAGCGGCGTTAATTCAAATCTCGGGTCGAGTCGGGCGCAAAGCCGACGCGCCAGAAGGCGAAGTTCTTTTCCTTGCGGAACGAAAAACGGAGGGCATGATCGATGCCATCAAAGAAATCGAATACTGCAACACATTTCTGCAAAATATGCCACCGACCGATGGATAAAAATTCGATTTTTGGATTGGTTTTTGCAGCGAAATCGATTTGTTTGCGCTGTTTTTTGGAATTAAAACCCTCATATTTTCATTGGAAGGTTGAAGGGGTAAAGGCCTTTGGAATCTATCCCTATAGCCAAGCGTTCCAGTCCTTGATTTATGCCTATAAAAAGTGTGGGGATATTGAACTTTGGTCGGCCTTCTTTGAACGCCTTTTGCCTTATCTTAAATTCCGTTATCGCGATTACATTTTGATCACCGCTCCATCCCATATAAACAAGGTGGAGGAGCGGGGGTTTGACCATGTTCCCACGATGTTTCAGGGTATCGGCAAAAGGATTATGCCCATCTTTGAGAAAACCGAAGACATCAAGCAAAGCGACCAATCGAAAAGAGCAAGGGCTAGAATCGCCTCCTGCATCAAACTAAAGCCCGGCGCGACCTTGCGGGGCGAGAAGGTCCTGCTCGTAGACGACATTTATACTACCGGTTCGACGATCAAAGCCTGTCTCCATTTGGCAAGGACCCTTCATCCTAAGAAGATTGAAATCCTCGTGGCCGCGAGAGTCCCCAAGACAAGAAAACGTAAGAAAAAGGCAAGCCCATGATGACTTTATGCGTACGCTTAGGCGCGCAGTTGCCTACGCCATGGGCTAATGGTATGATTTACGGGCACTTTTGAGTAAGGAGATTAACGTGGCGAACTTTATTGAAGCAATCTTCCACCTAGAAAAAAGGGAACTAAAAAAACTCGAACGCGTGGCCGAACAGGTCATGGCGCTCGATTCGACGATGGCGGCCTTAACCGATGATGAACTTCGCGCTAAGACCGACGAATTCAAAGCGATTCTCGCGAAAGCGGAAACGCCCGAAGAAAAAGACCGCAAGCAAGAAGAAATCAAGATCGAAGCCTTTGCGGTGGCCCGCGAAGCAGCGTGGCGTACCCTGCATCAGAAACCGTTTAAGGTTCAGATTGTTGGCTCATTGGTTCTTGATGGCGGCAACGTCGCCGAGATGCGCACCGGCGAAGGTAAAACCTTAACGGCGACCATGGCCGTCTATTTGAACGCTCTCCGTGGCGAAGGCGTCCACGTCATTACGGTCAACGAATACCTCGCTTCCCGTGACGCGGAATGGATGGGACAAGTCTATCGTTTCCTCGGCCTCACCGTCGGCGTCAACCTCGCGTCGAAATCGACCTCGGAGAAGCGCGATGCCTACCTTTGCGACATCACCTATACCACCAACTCCGAGCTGGGTTTTGACTATCTCCGCGACAACATGGCGACCACCATGGCGGGGCGCGTCCTCCGTGGCTTGAAGTTCTGTATCGTCGACGAAGCCGACTCCGTCTTGGTCGACGAATCCCGCACCCCGCTTATCATTTCCGGCGGCAAGAAAGCATCCGCTTCGCAATACCAAGTCGCAGACCGCTTCGTCAAAATGCTCAAAAAAGAGAAGGATTTTACCGTCGATATCAAGACTAAAACTGCTTCTTTGACCGATTCGGGCAACGACAAAGCCGAAAAAATGTTCGGTGTCCGCAATCTTTATGATCCGGAGAATCAGGATCTCGTCCACCGTATCCACCAGGCTCTTAAGGCCAATTACATCATGGCCCGCGACGTGGAATATATGGTCGACTCCGACCGTCAAATCCAACTCATCGACCAATTCACCGGCCGTGTCATGAAGGGCCGTGAATATAACGACGGCTTGCAGCAAGCCATCCAAGCCAAAGAAGGCGTGGAGATCAAGCAAGAGACCGTCGTCATGGCGACCATTACTTACCAGAACTTCTTCCGTCTCTATAAGAAACTCTCTGGCATGACCGGTACCGCGAAAACCGAAGAAGAGGAATTCGAGAAGATCTACAACATGAAGGTCGTCGTGATTCCGACCAACCGTCCGATTCAGCGTATCGATGACGACGACCACATCTATGGCACCCACAAGGCCAAACTTGCGGGCCTTGTCGACGAAGTCCGTCTCCGTCATGAAACGGGGCAACCGGTCCTTATCGGTACCTCTTCCGTTGAATCCAACGAAGAAATCTCCGCCCTTCTTACTGCGGCGGGCATCCCCCACGAAGTCCTCAATGCGAAAAACGCCGCCCGCGAAGCGGAAATCATCTCCCACGCTGGCGAAAAAGGCGCGGTTACCTTAGCCACGAACATGGCGGGCCGTGGTACTGATATTAAGCTCGGTGAAGGCGTCCGCGAACTTGGCGGCCTTTGCGTCCTTGGCACCGAACGTCACGAATCTCGCCGTATCGATAACCAGCTCCGTGGCCGTTCTGGTCGTCAGGGTGACCCCGGTTTCTCCCGCTTCTATGTCTCCTTTGACGATGAACTCATGAGACGTTTCGTCCCGGATAACATCCGTGAGACCTTCCAAAAGCAGCTTGGCGATGACCATTTGGAAAACCGCATGATCCAAAACGTTGTTACCAACGCCCAGAAGCAAATCGAAGGCCGTAACTTCGATACCCGTAAAAACCTCTTGGACTACGACGACGTCTTAGCCAAGCAGCGTCAAATCATCTATACCCGCCGCGACAACATCATGCTCGCTGGCGACATCTCCGAGATGGTCCATAACTTCTTCGTGGATACCGGTAAGTATTTGGCAAAGAAAGCCGTGTTAGAAGGCCGTGACGAAGGCTTGATCAATGCGGATGAGCTCCGCCGCCTCGTCGAACCGGCTTTCGTTGATGAAGGAAGCTTCCCTTATAAGGCCTATGAAGAAGCCACCGTTGAAGAAGGCGGCGAAGACTTAGGCGAATTCCTCTATCAGAAATACCTTTCCCGCCGCAAAGCCTGGACTCCGGAAGAGGCTGACTATATCGAGCGCAACGTCTCACTTTCGGTCATTGACCGCAACTGGACCAAGCACATCGACACCATGGCCCACCTCCGCGATGGCATTGGCTTACGCTCCTACGCCCAAACCAACCCGCTTCAGGACTACGTCAACGAAGGCTATGCCCTCTTCCGCGAAATGAACGAAACTGTCGCGGTCGACTGTGTACGCACTTTCATGCGCGTCCGCCTCAAAACTCCGGAAGAACAAGCCGCAGAACGCGAGGCTATGGAAGCCGCCCGTTTGCAGCAACAGCAAGCTGCCAATCCCGCGCAAGGAGGCGCCGCCCCTGCGGGTAACGCGCAACCTAGCTCCGGACGCCCCGCCGTCCCGCCCGCACCTGAGACCGCACCCGACGATGACGAGGTCGTCGCGGCCCATCACCACGCTGCCAAGGAGCTCCGCGATACCGTCGCAAGCATCCCGAGCGTCGTCAAAACGATCCGCGCCCTCTTCGATACTGCTGGCCACGCGGTGATTAACCGCTGCGTCAAAGACGGCAAAGTCAGCCTCGATGATCTCAAATCGATCCTCGAGCCGAACTTCTTTGCCGAAAACGAGGCCCCGCTTAGCGAATTAGACCTCGCTCCAGAGGATGCGGCGAAGAAACTTTCCGAACTGCTTTATTCTCGTTACTTAACCCGCCGCAAAGAGTGGACTCCTGAGCAGGCTGACTACATTGAGCGCAACGTCTGCGCCCAGGTCATCGACCGCGATTGGGAGCAGCATCGCACGAACCTCCTCCGCTTTAAAGAGGCCTTATTAGCCCGTCCGGAAAAGAACACCCCGGAAGACTACGCCCGCGAAGGTGCGCCGCTCGTCAGTTTGCTGATGGATGCCATCTCTGTGGATTTGGTCCTCAACCTCATCCACGTCCAGGTGGAATTCCGTCCGCAAAACCCTGCAGAATAATCAAAAACCTCACAAAAACCGAATATTTTATTGGAAAAAGGAATAATGAAAGAGCTCGTCGAATTAAAACAAAAGGCCGTAGAACTCGGCCGTCTTGTCTCGCAGCTCGGTGATTCTCTTTGACCTCCCCAAAATTGAGTCCGAGATTGCCGCGCTAGAAGAAAAACAAAACGTGGAGGGCTTTTGGGATGACCCCAACTCCGCGAAAGTCGTCATGGCGCGATATGCTGCTTTGACGGGGAAAGTCGGTGTCTACCGCAAATCCGCCGCGACCATGCAGGATATCAATGACCTGCTTGACGAAGCCTCGGAAAAAGATACCGAAATGCTCGAACTCATCGAGTCGATGGAAAATGACCTTGGCACCGAGTGCGAGGAACTTCGTCATAAATTACTCTTCTCGGGCGAATATGACGCGCTGAACTGCACCTTGGAGATTCATGCGGGCGCTGGTGGAACTGAAGCGCAGGACTGGGCGCAGATGCTTTCCCGTATGTACGGTCGCTTTTGCGAGCGCAACGGCTTCAAACTACAAGTCCTCGACATTGAAGAGGGTGAAGAAGCGGGTATCAAGTCCGCCGCGATCAAAATCTCTGGTCCTGATGCCTATGGCCATCTTAAGGGAGAAAAAGGCGTGCACCGTCTCGTCCGCATCTCTCCTTTTGACGCTGCCGCTCGTCGCCATACAAGCTTTGCTTCGGTAAACGTGATTCCGGAATTTGGTGCGATCAGCGATATTGTGATCGACCCGAAGGATCTTCGCGTCGACACTTATCGTTCCGGCGGCGCTGGTGGACAAAACGTGAATAAAGTATCTTCCGCCGTCCGTATTACCCACCTTCCTACCGGCATTGTCGTCCAGTGCCAGGTCGAGCGCTCGCAGTTAATGAACAAAGAGAACTGTATGTCGATGCTGACCGACTTATTGATGCAGCGGAAGATCGAAGAGCGCGACCGTGAGCTAAAATCCATTCAAGGCGAACAAAAGAACATTGAGTGGGGCTCCCAGATTCGCTCCTACGTCTTCCAGCCATATACCATGGTTAAAGACCATCGCACCGATTATCAAACCGGTGATGTCAACGGCGTCATGGATGGCGATATCTTGCCATTTATCTATGCCTACTTAGAATCCGAGGCCAGACATGGGTAAAATCGACAAAAAAGTGGTGCTTTCCACCATTCGTAAATATCTATTATTGACCATTGGGTGCTTTGTTTTGGCCTTTGGCGACGCGGCGTTTATTTCCCCTTTGGGTCTCGTTACCGGCGGCGTGCTTTCCATCGGCGTCATCATCCAGTATTTCGTTGGGTCGAGCTTCTATGTGGTGGATATCGTAACTGCCGGAGTGCAAGTTTTGATGCTTGGAGTGAGCTTCCTCTTCTTAGGAAAGAGATACATCATCCGTTCCTTGTTCTCCACGTTGCTCTACCCCGCTTTGTTTTCTTTGCTCGCGCGCCTTCCTGTCATCGATGGATATAGCCTAGGCAATTATGTATGCCGCCTCTTTGATGCGACGGATTATGGCCAATTGACCCTCGCGGCTTTAGCCGGCGGCGTGCTCATCGGCACGGGCGTGGCCATCTGCTATCATGCGGGCGGATCCACGGGTGGACTTGACGTCATTAGTTCCATCATCGCAAAGCACACTCCCATCAAGGAATCCGTCAGTGCTTTCATCCTCGATGCGACGCTGGTTATCGCGGGTCTTATTTCTCTTCGCGACGTCCGCCTTGCCCTTGTTGGCGTGCTTGGCGCGTTCGCCTGTGCTTTGGCGGTCCAATATATTTACGTCAATTTTGAGAGTTTCGTCATCGCGGACATCATCTCGGAGAAATACGAAGAGATTCAGTCCTACGTTCACGAAACGATGGACCGCGCGACAACGGTAATCGATGTCCTCGGCGGTTATTCCGGCCAAGAAAAGAAAATCCTTCGCGTCGCTTTCTCTAGCCGCGAGTTGCCGTCCTTCCGCGCGTTCATCGGCGCGACGGACCCCAAAGCCTTCGTCACCTTTACCAAAGCCAGCATGATTAACGGCGAGGGATTTGATCCGTTAGTCCATGAATATAAAAAGAAAAATCGAGACAAATAATCGACTTTTGCATGGAAAATCACAAATTTAAACTTGTTTCCCCCTTTGTTCCAACCGGCGATCAGCCCACCGCGATCGCGACGGTTTTAGATGGAATTCAGCAAGGCAAAAAGATTCAAGTCATCAAAGGCGCGACGGGTACGGGCAAGACCTTTACCGACGCGAATATTGTTGCTGCGTTAAACCGTCCCACTTTGGTCTTGGTCCATAACAAGACCCTTGCGGCCCAACTCTATGGCGAGTTTAAGGAACTATTTCCAGAAAACCGCGTCGAATATTTCATTTCCAACTTCGATTTCTACCAACCGGAAGCCTACCTCCCCAAATCGGATACCTACATCGACAAGAACGCGGTCATGAACGAAGAAATCGACATGATGCGTACTTCGGCGATGAATTCGGTTTTGTCTCGTCGCGACACGATTGTCGTGGCTTCGGTCGCGGCGATTTATGGTTTGTCGGATCCGAATGAGTACAAAGGGCTCATCTTTGAAATCCGCGTCGGCGAAGAACTCGACCGTAAAGGGCTTTACCGCCACTTGCTTGACGCTCAATACACCCGAAACAACATCGATTTAAAGCCCGGTACGTTCCGCGTCCATGGCGACATCATCGATATTGCGCCGGCGACCCACGATTATTACATCCGACTCGACTTATTCGGCGACGAGGTGGAATCGATTTCGCAGGTTAACTCGGTCACTGGGGTCGTGGAAAAGACCTACCTTACCTATCCCATATTCCCAGCCTATGACCACGCTTCCACTCGCGCCCGCATCGAAGCTGCATGCGAGACCATCGGAGCAGAACTCGAGGAGCGCCTAGCAGAATTCCGCGCGGAAGGAAAACTCCTGGAAGCGGAACGTCTCGAGATGAGGACGCGTCAGGACATGGAATCCCTCCGTGAATTTGGCCGCTGCCCAGGCATTGAAAACTATTCTCGCCATATTGATGGCCGTAAGCCAGGCCAACGCCCTTATACGTTGATGGATTACATGCCGGAGGACTTCCTGCTCCTCATCGACGAATCCCACGCAACGCTGCCTCAGGTGCGCGGCATGTATAATGGCGACCGTTCCCGCAAGGAAACTCTGGTGGAATATGGTTTCCGTTTGCCGAGCGCCTTAGACAACCGTCCGCTTAATTTCCAAGAATTCGAAGAACTGATGCCTTCGAGCGTTGTTTGCACCTCGGCTACCCCAGGGGATTATGAACTCGAACGGTGCCATAACGAAGTGGTGGAACAAATCATCCGTCCGACTGGCTTACTCGACCCCATCATCGAAGTTCGCCCCACGATGGGTCAGGTCTTTGACTTGATCTCGGAAATCAAAAAGCGCATCGAAAAAGGCGAGCGCACCATGGTGGTCACCTCGACCATCAAAATGGCGGAGGACCTCACCGCATATTTAAAAGAAGAGGGGCTCAAAGTCACCTATCTTCATAACGAAACCAAAACCTTGGAACGCACGGAGATCATCTACCAGCTCCGCAAGGGCAAATATGATGTCCTCGTCGGCATCAACTTGCTCCGCGAAGGTCTCGACATCCCAGAGGTGTCCTTGATCGCCATTTTCGACGCGGATAAAGAAGGGTTCCTTCGCTCAACGCGTTCGTTGATTCAGGTTATTGGTCGCGCGGCGCGTAACGCGAATGGTCGAGTCATCATGTACGCGGACACGTACAGCGAATCGATGCTCGAGGCCATCGAAGAGACGAAAAGGCGCCGCAACAAGCAAATGGCCTATAACGAGGAATATGGCATCATCCCCACGACAGTCAAAAAAGAAATCCGTCCTCCCTTACATAACGCGGAAGATGAGAGCGAGGCCCTTTTGAGAAAGAAGGAGAAGAAGAGCCGCAGCGAGTTGCAGCGCATGATCGCAGACGTAGAAAAACAAATGAAAGCGGCGGCCAAAGAATATGACTTCGAACGCGCCGCAAAACTGCGCGACATCATGTTTGAATTAAAGGCGGAATTAGACGGATAACTATGCAATTCTCCACTTATTTGTTTGATTTTGATGGAACCTTGTGCGATACCAGGGAATCTTTAGTGCCGGTTTTTCGGGCTGGTTTTGAACGCGTCGGCGTCCATGCAACTCCGGAAGACTGCGAGCGCTGGATGCACCTGAATTTGTATCAGACTTTAGTTCAGTCGGGGATTCCTGAAGAGCAGTATCAAACGGTGGTCGATGGCATTCTGGACGCGCTAGACATGCCGGAATCGATTGCTTTAATTAAACCGTTTGAGGATACCGTTTCCACGCTCCAGGCTCTTCTAGATTCCGGTAAGCGTATCGGCATCGTGTCCAACAACACCTCGACTCATATCCGCCTTGTCCTCCACGAGATGGGTATTGATATACCTTTCGACTGCATTGTCGGCTCGGACATGTTTTCTCATGGCAAACCCCACCCGGAGCCAATCGAAGTCGCTTTGCGCATGATGGGTTTAGAAGCGAACGACCAAGTTTGCTATGTTGGCGATTCGTTGCAGGACCCTGAATGCGGCATTAATGCAGGAATCGGCGGTATTTTGCTCGACCGCGAAAGCGTGCACGCGGACTTTGTGGGCAATCGGGTGGCTACTTTATCGGAGTTGCTGGATTAGGTTGATTTCATTCGAATGTTGTCAAAGACAAGCGCGTGGAGTATCTTTATTAGGCGCATTTCGCGCGAAAGGAGTCATGAGATATGAAATGGTATGACATCATCTTCATCGTTGTGTCGTTAATCATCATCATCCTTTCGCTTCTTCAAGGTGGTAAAACCGGTGGTGCCTCTGGCGCGATTACCGG
>JAFVCC010000113.1 GCA_017479485.1 Bacilli bacterium | reverse complement strand
TCGCCAGCATGGGTGTCTGCCGCGTCTTGGTACATCGCGGAATCCACCATGAGCATCACGTTGGCGGGGACGCCATCATAGGAGACTTCGAGAACGCCCTTTTGGCCTGCTGCGAGGTCGACTTTGGTGCCACCCCAGGAGGTGTCGGTGTAGACGCTATTGCCATCGAAGGTGGCGCTGGTGTTGATCGCGGTGATGTCGTGCTCGCCGTGGGCCGTCGCGGCGTTGACGTCGACGCGGACCTGCATCGCTTTGGTGCCTTTGTTTTCGAGTTCGAGTTGGAGGCGGTCGGAATTGCGGTAAGCGGCGGGAACGTCGAAGATGACATTCCTATAGGTTTCCTTCGCGACGGCGGAATAGGTGATTTCCGCGCTCTTCTTGTCCGAAGCGACGGCTACCATGTATTCCGAATCGGCATTGAGGAGGGTTAAATCGACGGGATCGATGTCTCCCCATGAACTCGGATCGACCGGTTCCACTGGCTCCGGATCGGCCAGGGTCATATGGGTGGATTTCGGCTCGGCGGTCGCCGCGAACCATTTATAAGTCGCGTCTTTGAGGTCCTTATCCTCATAGGTGCCCATCCATTCTTTGGCTTTTTCATCGCCCGTCCAATAGTTGGCAATGATGCGTCCGGGATGAGAGGGGATATCCTTGGTCGCCCGATAGACGGGAACGTTATCGACGAACCAAGTGATCTTATCCTTTTCCCAACGGAAGCCATAATCGTGGTACTCAAGGCTCGCATCGAAACCGAGGTCATACATGTATTCGTGGCCGCCTACGCCAGAGGTGAAGTAGTTGAACTGGACCTTGGTGGTCTTCCCGCCGAGGAATTCGATGTCGATTTCGTCATGGACGCCTTCATCATTTCCGGGGTTACGGGTATCATCCACGCCGGTGGAAGGATGCTTCTTCTCGCTATCCCATTCGCCCGTGTAGGTGAAGAAGGTCGAGGCGGTGCCCGACTTGTTGGAGGGCTTCATACGGGCCGCGAAATCTCCATATCCATAGAATTGCTTGGAGCGGTATTCACCAGCTTTGTAGGGATATTGCTTGCCTTCCGCGTTTTTGTGAATCGACAGATGGAGTTCACCATTTTTGATGGAGGCTTCGCCGCGGTCCCACTCGACATTGAAGGGAGAGCCGTTTCCATATCCAGAGGAAGCGTAGAAGTCTTTTACTTCACTAGAGAAATCCGCAACCTTGGTCGCGACGTTCAGCGGATCGGCTTCGATTTTGTTGTTGCCGCCGCAAGAAGCAAGGAGTAATGCTGCAGAGATTCCAGCGAAAATTTTCATGTTGTTTTTCATGTCATTCTCCTGTGGTTTATGGCCTTACTATCCTCGGAGCAAAACAAGATGAAAACGCTTTCATCATAACTGAACAATTTTTTTCTTCTTTGGTTTCTTCACCGGTCTAAAACGCATTTTGAATGCGGTAGAACACGATGGCCACGGAAAATACTCCCTCCTCCGCGGAAACCGACATTTCACCGCTATATTTCTGCACAATTTGACGGATGGAGCGCATTCCAAAGCCATGATTAAGGTCGTCACCTTTCGTTGATTTGGGTAGGCCATCGCGGAAGACGCGATCGCCTTCATAATAGTTCATGCATTCGATGCGCACGATGCCTTCGCCAAGCTGCCTCAAGCTGAGATTAATGTACCTCTTTCCCTTGTGCTGGACCTCAGAAACAGCCTCGATCGCATTGTCGAGGAGGTTGCCAAATAGAGCGAACAAGTCGCCCTCCGTAAGGAAGGATACGGCCTTGCCGTCGATCGTTTTGGTAAAGGCGATGCCGCGAGATTCGCAGGTGAGGTTCTTCTCCGTAATGATGACGTCAAGGGCTTTGTTGCCCGTATCGATCAAGGCGTCATAGATGGCGATCGAGTCGTTGATGTCGCGGATGGTATCCTCGGGAAGCGCGCCGCCGACAATCTGGTTGATGCGATGCTTCATGTCGTGGCATTTGATGTTGATGGAGTCGATGGTCTGCTGGGAGATTTCATATTGCTTCGCACTTTGCTGGACCAGGTAATGGAGGTCGGAAATGTCGCGGCGGAGCGCATAGCTATAGCTCGCGGCGAAGAACATGATGACGATGGCTCCATCGAGCATGAACCCAGCGAGGTTTCCGCTTTGGCGGAGGATGAAGATGGCGCTGCTTGGTGAATCGTATAGGCCCTCGGCAATAGTCTGAATGTAAATGTCTTGGGTCGCGCTGAGCAAGATGGAGACGATGACCGTGAAAGCGGATACGGCAATGACGAACCGCGGCAACGGACGGTCGATAAGACGGTCCCGCGCCGCTGGAATTAACGTCAAACAAACCACCACTGCCTGTGCCGCGAATTGCAGGTAATAGACGATTTTATAGGACCATGTATTGAATATGGACCCGCCCGCGACGAAATTGATTATCGTGATGAGGGCGACGAATAGTTTGTACACCATGTTCTGGATGAGGTAACTAAGGTCGGCCACCACGATAATGGTGGAGACTTTCCCTTCATAACAAAGGAAGTGATGGGCAATCGAGGCGACAAAGAGTAAGAAGTAAACCAAGGTTCGGCCGAACACGCGATCCCCAAAGAAGTGATAGAAGATGGCTAACGGATAAGCGATGGCCAGCACGCCAAGAATACCCAGAATAAAGCGAAGTAAAAAATGAGGCCGCTTCTTCATGGTCCAGAATAAAGCGGTCGCGAAAACGAAGTATTCGAAAACCCATTCTACGAGAATCTCGAGATAGTCGAACAGCGTGATATCAGAGAAGTTCATCTTTATTAGCCTTATGGAGGTAATAATGGGATAAACCCTCGAGGAATCCCTTCTTCTTTCCGCGGGCGAGCGGAATCGATTCCGAGCCGACAAGGATTTCGTTTTGTTCGATGCCGCGAATAAACGCGGGGTTCACCAAGTAGGCATTGTGGCAGCGGAGGAACCCATATGGGGCGAGGATCTTTTCCACCTTGCTCATCGTTCCCGTTTTCTCGATGGTCTCATCGGTCAGATGGTAGATGATAATGTGGGAAAGAATCTCCACATACATCAACTTTTTCGCGGAAATCTTCTGCAAACCCCCAGGAATTTTGAAAACGAAGTCATATTCCTCGTTTTGCGAATAGGCATTTAAAGCCTTGCGGAAAACCAAGGCAAACGAATCGTAGGTGACCGGTTTAACAAGGTAGCTAATCGCGTCCACTTCATAGCCATATTGAGCATATTTGGCGAGGTTCGTCACGAATACGAGAGAGCACACTTTGTTGCTTTCTCTTAGCCGCCTCGCGATGCTCAACCCATCGAGGTCCGGAAGCTCGATGTCTAAGAAAACGACATTAAAGCCAAAATCCGATTCCTCAAGGAACAGATTACCCCGTTCGTAACGGCGGACATCCACTTCTACTGCGTTCTCTTTGCAATAACGCTCGATCTGTTGCAAAAGACGTTGGTAAGCGGCGTCTTCGTCTTCGACGATCGCGATGTTCGTTTTCATATCTCCAATTTTATCGCTAGTTTGTTTTCCCATGAATAGACAAATAGCCCCAACGAATGAACGTTGGGGCAAAGAGATTATCGAGCTAGGGCCCGTTTCTTCCGAATCGAGCGAATCGTGAAGATTGTTCCCGTGACGAGCACGGCGCCTGCGATGGTGTAGAGACCAATAATGATGAAGTAATAGACGGGGAATCCATCGTAGCCAAGCGTCGATCCGTGGACGAAGCCGTTCATCGCGTTGGAATTGACGACGGTGAAGAGGACGTGGCTCATGGCTTGCTTGGCGTAATAAGTGTTCGCGGCGGTGAAGTTCTTAAATGCGTATCCGTATTGAGAGAGCTGCGCATCGCCACCTGCACGGAGCATCTGCTCGGTATGCATGTAGGATTCCGCCCCGTTGGTGTAGTCGGTCAAGGCGATGCCATGAAAGTTCCATTCGTTACGGAGCACTTCGGTGAGCAGGCGGTAATCGCCTCCAGCCCAAGTGCTTCCGATGCGGTTGAACGAAGTCATTGTCGCCAAAGCGATGGGGGTTTGCGCTGTTTTTAAGGTTTTTCCTTCATAATAACGGGTTTCCACCGTGCCGCCTTCAAACACCATCTGAAAGGGTTTTAAATAGATTTCACGCATTGCCTGTTCGTTGGACCAGGAGCACACGCCGTTTTGGTCACGGTGGTCTTCTTGATCGTTGAGCGCGAAATGCTTGATGAAGGAATACATGCCGTTTTCAGCCGCGACTTTAATCGCGCCTAACGCCATCGTCCCCGACATGTAGGAGTCTTCGGAATAGTATTCAAAGTTACGGCCGGAGAACGGGGTACGGTGAATGTTGACGCCCGGTCCATACCATCCTGCGGCGAGGACGTTGCTGCGAAGTCCGTCTTGGGCGATCGCATCGCCATGGGCCTTAGAAAGTTCGACGTTCCAAGTAGCCGCGATGGTGACTTCGGCGGGGTAGGCGATGGAGAAGGGCTCATGGGTCGCCATGAGGTTGAGTCCCATCGGACCATCGAGGTCGGAGGTGGCTGGCTTGACGATGGCCTCCGAGCGGCCCGTGGTATAGCCGGAGAGGTTGAGGATGGCCCCCACTTCTTCCGTGGTCATCTGCTTGACGAGTTCTTCCCATGCCACGTCGGCAAAGGCTTTTCCGCGAACGTCGATGAGGTCGAGTTCTCCCTTTTGGCCAAACCCGGTAACGCCCGAAATGACATCTTCGTCCTTATTGGGGTTATTCGCGGCTTCGGCAGTGCCTTTCATCAATAGCTTGGCGTAGAGTTCTTGGCTGATTTCTTCTTGGAAGGTATAGCCATTACGCTCGCTATAATGGGATTCGAATTTCGCGTTTTGGTTGCCGTGGGTAATGGGAAAGGAGGCCTCCCAATCTGCACGGGTTAGATACTTGTCACGAGCGATATAGTTCGCTTGATCGAAATGATTGGTGATGGGCGCGCCGGAAGCGGACTTATTCAAGAGCTTGTAGTCCGCACCCGCTTCGGCGAAGCTCACATGGTCGACGAAAGAAGCATCCCCATTCGCATCGACGCCGAATTCCTGAAGGAAATTACGGGTCGCTTCGTGAGCGTCTTTCGCGGCGGTGAGGTGATAGTCGCCGTTTTCTAAGATATAGGTTTTCGCGCCGACGTCGTCATAGGATTTGAAATCCGCGATATCGACGGTGATGGTAAGGGTCTCCGATTCGCCTTTCGCAAGAAGCTTGGTTTTGGCGTATCCCACTAAGGAGGTCGCGCTCTTCTCGATGTGATTCGCTTGGTCATAGGCGGTATATGGAGCATTCAGATAGACGCCGACGACGTCTTTGCCAGCGACTTCGCCCGTATTCTTCACCTTCACCGTGACGGTGATTTTTCCATTCGCGTCAACAGAAGAAACATCGAAGTCGCTCCACGCGAAGGAGGTATAGGATAAGCCATATCCAAACGGATACAGGACATCCGTATCATAATCGTAGGAAGCGGTATTCCCCTGCCCCATCATCTTGTCGAAATAACGAGTTTCATAATACTTGTAGCCGACGTAAATGCCTTCGTCATAGGAGACGCCATAGAAGACATTGTGCTTCGCGCCAGTATTGTCGAGGTCATCCAGTTCGTTGCCCCAAGATAAGGCTGGTTTCCCACCAACGGTGTACATCACATCGCCGAAATTCTGCATCGCGGGGGATGAGAAGTTATCATAGACGAAGGTATCCACAAGATGGCCGCTCGGGTTCTTCGCGCCAGAGATGACGTCAACGAGGGAATTCGCGGTCTGTCCGCCGCCGCCAGGAACCCAAAGAACGGATTTGATGTGCGGGTACGAGGCAACCCAGCCGAGTTCCATCGCGTTATTCGCATTGACCACGAGGATCACGTTCTCAAAGTGGTCATTGAGATATCCGAGGATGCCGAGCTCCACCGAGTCCGGTTCGAGATAATGCTTGGGTTTGTCTTCTTCAATGGAGGTATGACGGAACATGGAACGGGCGAGGTCACGGCCTTCGCCACCGGTGCGGGATAAGACGAAGATGGGGGTGGTTCCGTTCGCGCTATCAAGAAGCCCTGCTTCCGCTTCGAGTTTGGAAAGCGGGCATTCATTGATGGCCCAGGTTTCCGCGCCATGGCCATAGTTCACCGAACCGGTCGCGCGGACATATCCTTTTCCATTCCCGCTCGAATAGAAATTCCAGAGTTTTTCGTTAACCTCATACCCCTGCGCGGCAAAGGCGTCGCGGAGGTTGGTGTCCAAGCTGCCCGTGCCACTTCCGGTTCCGCCAGCGAGAAGGTCGACGGAAGAATGGGAGAAGAGGCTAACTTTGGTCTTGTTTGAGGCGCTGGTCGCTAAAGGCAAAACGTTATCTTTGTTTTGGAGCAATACATATCCCTCGCCGCCGATGTCACGAACGAGTTGACGTTCATAGTCGTCTAAGTCCTTCACGTCATCGTAACGGAGTTTGTTGTACTCCTTATCCAAGGAAGCGTCGCCGCCATGGGAGCGGGAGTTTCCAATCACACCCATGAAATCGCGGATGACCGCATCATAATAATTCGTGACCGCGGACGCGGTGATTGCTATGCCCAAGGTAAGCAAAAAAGCGGCACTATAAATGGCACCGACCAATACTGGTTTTGGTTTTCGATTCGTCTTCATATCGAAGCTCCTTTTCGGTTCGCCAAAACTTTACGGAATCGCCCTTTGCCGATGCAAGCGCTTACAACCAACCCGCAAAAAAATTACTTAAAAGGCACGGGGAGCAAAGACGATTAGAGGCACTTTGGCCATTATAAAACTGATAAAAAATCGAAATATCTACGTAAAAACCCGCTGAATTTTGTCTTCAGCGGGTTTATTCACGCGGTTGTCTACTTCTTGAGCAATAACGGAATCAATGAGGAAACAAGCCCATAGGTCTGCGTGGGGAAGGAGAAGATCATCTTGGAGAGCTGTCTCACCCCTACTTTGAGGTTGATGAGCAAGGTTAGCACATCGATGTATGCGCCCGCGTCATCGCTAAGCACCGCAGCGCCAGCGAGGTGGCCCTTCTTATCAATGATATAGGTGATGTGCTCGTAGGCTTGGTTCTTGTTGAGCCAAGACATCGTTTTGCCCAGTTCCACACGTTCCACGCGGTAGAGGTCCGGACGAGCTTCCGCTTCTTTCGCAGAGACGCCAACCTGAGCGATGCGCGGAAGGGTGAAGACGAGGTTCGGCACGACGGGATATTTGATTTTGCCATTGAGGGGATTAAGGATATCCATGGCAATGTAATTCGATTCGAATTCCGCCGTCGGGGTAAGCTTTGGAATCTGCTTATCGATGACGTCGCCCGAAGCATAGATGTTCTTGACCGTGGTACGGAGGTGCTCGTCGACAACGATGCCCCTGCTCGAGGCTTTGACGCCGATTCCTTCAAGGTTCATGCCTTCGACGTTGGCTTTACGTCCGACGGCGACGAGGATGTAGTTGCTTTCGATCTCCACGCCTTCTTTCGTTTTCAGGCAATAACGGTCTTCTGCGAGTTTCTCAATGCTTTCGACATGAGCTCCGAAGACGAAGTTCGCGCCTTGGGCTTTCATCTTTTCCACGATCTTGCTCGTGTATTCTAAGGGGTATTGGTCCAAGGTCGTCTCGGTGATGGTGACGACATCAACCTTCTTGCCTAAGGAGAGGCAAAGGGAGGCGAATTCCATCGAAATGATGCCCGATCCGACGAAGGTAACGTGGTCGGGAATCTCATCGAGGGAGAGGAATTCACGGGAATCGTGGAAGTATTCTTTTCCTGGAATATCAAGAGGGATATAGGTTTGGCCCGTGCCGATAACGAAGTTCTTAGCCTGGTATTTTTCACCCGCGACTTCGATGGTGTTCGCATCCACGAATTTGCCTTCGCCGCGAATGACGTCGAAGCCAAACTGGTTGAATAAGCCGGTCATCGCCGGCTGCATATAGCCGATGACTTGTTTCTTGTAGGCCATGAGCTTCGACCAATCCAAGGAAGCCTCTTGCTTTAGGCCGATGCCTTGATAACGGTCGAGGCCTTCTTTAAGCTCAAACGGGGAATCCAAGAGGATTTTGGCATCGCATCCATAGTTGGTGCAGGTGCCGCCGAGGAGTTCGCGTTCGACCAAAGCGACGGACTTCCCTAAAGATTTAAGGATCAACGCGCCATGCCAGCAGGAATGGCCACTTCCAACGAAGATAACGTCATAGTTTTTCATTTTTTCTGCCTCCAATGGGGGATGGGCAGGACTCCTGTTATCGCTTCAGGCGCCCTGCCATAGACAAATGTATCGCATACAATTTATTTTGTAAAGAAGGAATATTGTATGCAATCTATTTTCTTAATCTTATCTTTCTTCCCACTGATGAACGTAGTTTCAAAAGCCGTCTTGTCCCATAATAAGGTCACCATCAAGAAACGGAGATACCTAACGATGTATGACCATTATTATGAGCGTCTTGCTTATTTCCGAAGCGGCGCGAAAGACCCCGTTGACGTTCTATTCTTGGGCGACTCTTTAACCGAACGTTATGATTTAGAATCCTATTTTCCGACGCTGAAGACCTGTAATCGCGGCATCGATGGCGATACCCCGTTAGGTCTACTGGAACGCTTGGACGACTCCCTAATCCCCGCGAAAACGGTCGTTCTGCTCATTGGAGTCAATGACCTTTCTAGCGTTGAATCCGTCTACCCACTGCTTCTGGATCAAATGAAGAAGAGATGCGAGAAATCCTCGATCCTCGTCCTATCGATATTGCCTTTAGAAGGAAGCTATGCCCACGACAACCCCAAGGTCATCCAAGCCAATTCGTTTATTGCTTCCCTTTGCAAGGAAGAACAACTTCCCTTCTTAGACATTCACGACCGCTTCTATGGAGAGGCGCAAGAACTCGACTCACGTTATAGCATCGATGGCTGTCATCTCACCGCGGAAGGCTACGAACTTTTGACCCGCTTGATCGCCCCAGAAATCGAAGGCTCACTACGCCGCCGCTGATTCCTTTTCTTTCCATTACCCTATGTTTTCTTAGCAAAAAGCCCCGATGGGTCTCGGAGCTAGATGTTGCTTTTGGTGCGGGCGAGAGGACTCGAACCTCCACGGTTACCCAATAGATCCTAAGTCTATCGCGTCTGCCATTCCGCCACGCCCGCGCTTGCGACGATGGTCGCTTGATAAGGATACATCGAATTGACCAAAGGCCAAAACGTTTTTAGATATTCGCGTAGTACTTTTGAGCCATCTCGACGCCGATTAAGTCCTGCATGACGAGACGGAACTCTTCCTTGCTGACCTCGCCTCGGGCAATGAGCATGTCGTAACGCACGCCAAATTCGACGATCTTGATCCCCGAATCGCGGAAGCCGTTGCGGCCATAAAAACCGAGTCTTCTTTTCCTTAGTAAGTTATCCGCATATTGCTCCCCCACTTCATCTGCGAGGAGAAATACCCGCTCCTTGGGGTAACGGGCGAGGATCACTTCGAGTATCTTGGAGCCAATCCCTTGGTTCCGGAATTCGGGTGATACGGCGAGGAAGAAGACATAGACCAAGTCTCCGTAAAGCAATAGGTCCACGAGCCCTTTAAAGGTGTTCTCCTCATAAACGGCATAAAACGTATCGTGCTTCCAGCGCAGCATCCATTCAAAAGGGGGTCGTTCTTCTTCAGGAAAGGCGGAGCAAAATAGCGCTTCGGTTTTCGCGATTTCCGCGCCTTGTTCATCAATGGGGACAAATGTGAGGGACATAGCAATAGGATACTCCCGAAAAAGAAAAAACGTCACGAATGACCATGACGTTAATTGTAGAGGAGGTTTCCGGTGTTGCCGTACTCCCAAGCGTTGATCTCGTTGCTCTCAATGAGGGATTCGGTGAAGCGTTCGAGTCGTTCCTCTATGGAGCGCGGGTCATTCATTTCTTCGTTTTTTTCGTTTTTCATAATTCGCTCCTTTCGACCCCATTTTTTGGGGACCAACTACTATAGGAGCAAAAATTCCCCAATCAAGGGTACGAAGGATGAAAGCGCTTACTCAGGTTTTCTTTTCTTGAGTTCTGCAAGGCGAGAGGAACGTCCCTGCTTCTTTAATCTCTCGTAGTTCTGTAGCAAAGCCTTCTCGTAGGCGGAAGTCGGATGGGGCTTATAAAACTGCAGATCCGCGAATTCATCGGGCAGATATTGGATGCGTTCCCATAGATCTGGACGGTCATAGGGGTATTTATCTTCTTCCCTTAAGCTGACGGGAGTGAGCTTCAAATAGTCTTGAACGCGGAAAGGCATCTTGGCAGCAAACGCCATCGCCTCTTGGATCGATTCGTCTCCCGAGCGCGAATGGGGCGAAAGGCAAAGGTCGATGACCGCGTCACCAAGAGGAATCACCGCCTCGGGGAACCCGATTTGCTCGGCCGCGGCGATGGCCATCTGCGTGCGCATTACGGCATTAGGATTGCCTAGGCCGATATCTTCATAAGCGATGACCAAAAGTCTTCTCTTAATGGAATCTAAGTCGCCCGCGACGCATAACCGCGCAAGGTAATATAAAGCCGCATCAACGTCTGCCCCGCGAATGGATTTTTGGAGTGCGGAGACGGAGTCATAATGCTCTTCCTCGTCTTTGTCCATCGCGTAATTGGGCACGGAACGGAGTTTCGCAATCTGCTCGGCACCGATTTCTTCTTGGCCATCATATTGGACAAAAGCTTCTTCCAAAATATTTAAAGCAAAACGCAGATCACCGCCCGAAAGCTTGGCAATGCTTTGCAACGCATCAAGGCTAAAGGAAGCTTTTCCATCGAGTCCTTTCGGGGAAGAAATCGCACGCTTCAAACCATCTACGACATCATCTTGAGACAAGGGGTAAACTTCCAGGATTTTGCAGCGAGAACGAATCGCTCGGCTTAACGCGATATAAGGGTTAGCCGTGGTCGCGCCAAGCAAAGTGAAGGTGCCGTTTTCGACATAAGGCAAGAGATAATCCTGCTTCGTTTTGTCGAGGCGATGCACCTCGTCCATGATTAGCACAGCCCCCTTCCAGATCTTCGCTTCGTCCACGGCGATCTCCAAATCCTTCTTGGAACAGGTGACGGCATTAAGGGAAACATAATGAAATCCCAGGGACTTAGCATAGGCTTCCGCGATGGTCGTTTTCCCACACCCGGGAGGGCCGAACAAGACCATCGAAAAGGGGATTTTCTTCTCGACGGATTTCAGCAAAAACGAATCCTCGCCAAGAAGATGTCGTTGGCCAATCACCTCTTGGAGAGACTGGGGACGCATGGAAAATGCCAGGGGTGTTCTCATGCGGATAATCCTAAAGTGAAAGGGCAATTAGAGCAAGAAGACAGAGTCAAAGAAATGTGTCAAAAAATTGTCAATGAAAAAAACGAAACGCTCAAAGAAAAAAGGAGGTAGAAAAAAGCGAAAAGCGAGGGGGTCAAAAACACAACGGACCCAAGGAGGAAGAAAGACGAAAAGGAGATTGGAAATCAAAGAGACTCCATCCGAAATAAGGCAAATAAAAGGCGAAGAAATATGTTTAAGAAAGAGCAAAAAACACACGAAAACTGGCCATGGATTCTACGTCTGAATTTCTGAAACTGCCGTGGCAAAATGCCTCGAAATCTCACTTTCTTAATTTGGTGAATCAAGCCACGAGCTAATCAATATTTGTTTCTCAATCATTCGGTCTAAAGAAACAGACCGGTCGCGATTCAAGATTTTTCATTGACAAAGTTTGTTGACCGTTTCTGACAGCCCTGGCGGAAAAGAATCGCCAAACTGCTTTACAAAGAGCAGAGAGAAAGAACAGACAGCTTCCACTTGAACCGCTGCCCGCTAAGACACATGGAATAATTGCAAAAATTTACTAAGTACGTTTTTCGTACTTTAAATATGCATCATGATGCTCGCTCTATATGAAAAATCTCTCTTTCTATATTATTCGTAAAAGTGCGATGTTTACTTAATTTTATCTAAGTACACGGCACCGAGCTGCAAGGGTATTATTGACACTAAGTATTTTTTTCGTACCATATATTACAAGCCCGAATCTTGTTGGATTCTGCGCCTTAAAACGAACTTGGAACACGCCTCATGAACCAACTCTGCGGACGATCACTCGACTTCGCACGACCGGATAAATGAAGCAAGTGCCTCGTCGATGGATTGACATATTTTGGAGTGACAAAATGGAAAAACGAATGTCTTATGAAGAATTCCTCTGGAGGGTGAGGGATGGTATTACCGATGATGAGGGGAAGTCTCCGGTGATTCCCGTTTTGAAGCTATTCCAGGTTCGATGGAGAAGCGAGGTAATCTACTATCTCTTCACCTCGGAATCAGCCCGTTTTAACGAGATCAAATTCAATCTTCAAGGCATCACTTCAACGATGCTCTCCGCCACTTTAAAAGACTTGATTGATCTCGGTCTCATACAGAAAAACACGGTCGAAGATGAGGCCGCCCACGTGGAATACTCATTGACCGAAAAAGGGAACGATTTGCTCCCGATTTATTACGAAATCAGCAATTGGGGGTTTGAATACCCCGTATCCTTGCCGAAGAAGGCAAAAAAATAACCCCGTAGGGGTTACTTTATTTCCGCTCGATTCTACGGGCGGTTTTTTCTTTTGTTTTATAGAAATTCGACCCTTTTTGGTCGTCAAATCAGCGTTTTGGGCCGTATTTTAGGTTCGCTTCGAAGCAAATACGGTCGCCAACGACCCCGCGAACGTAAGTCTTTTTTTCGTCAGCGAAAACTTCTACGAGGTCGCCCTCATGGATCTCGGTTTCGTATTGGATGAGCAACTCTTCGATCATGTTTTCTTCATAGAATTTTGCATCGTGGAGGTTGAGCAGCATCTCAATGTAACGGACGTTATTGAGGTGACGGTTGAGGTCTAAATCACTGTATTCAATTTGGCGAGAATAAGCGAAGGAGCAAGGCAAAGCAACAACCTTTCCTGGTAGGGGCAATTCGGTTCCATCCGTCTGGTCCACGCTATCGAGTTGAGGCCTCATTTCAAGCTGCCTTGTGTCGTCATGGATGAGCGCCCAAATGGAGGAGAGTTCTGCTATGACGTTTCCGTCCTTGTCTTCCATCTTCGCATAACGCGGAAAGAGGAACGCCTTCTTCGCGCCGGGCCGAGTCTCAAAGGTGGCCTCGGATAAGTATTCAGGCATCTTATGGAAACGGACATAAACGCGACTAAAGACCCATAGGAGTCCTGCGCCCATGGTTTTTGAAGCGTTGTAGCCAATGTTTTCTGCGTCTTCAATCGCAGCGTCTTGGAAGATGCGGAAGAACCAAGGGACCGTTAGCCTGCGCTCGGGGCCAACATAGGTGGATACGATTTTCACTGGTGTTTGATACATATTAGGAACCTCGCGCATATTGTACGCGCGCTAACGAAATTGACAAAACCCTATTGAACCAAGAACCAAGTAAAGAGATAATTATTTGCCCTTGAGGCAGCGAAGATGGGTGTTTAGCTCAGTGGGAGAGCGCTTCCTTCACACGGAAGAGGTCGAGGGTTCGAAACCCCCAACACCCACCACTTAGTTCTTGGTCCCGCTGCAGCAAGGCGGGATTTATATTTGCCGCTTTAGCTCAATTGGCAGAGCAACTGATTTGTAATCAGTAGGTTGTAGGTTCGATTCCTATAGGCGGCACCACATGATGAGTGCGTTCTTGACGTAATGGTCAGGAACGTTTTTTATCCGCGCAAAAGATAAAAAGAGCTCGTCCATATTTAGATGAGCCCGGTAATCTGGCCCGCACTTAAGGTATGCTTTGGCAAATTCAATAATGGGCTCCGGATTTGCTGATCGCATCAATTCCTGCCCGTTGTTAACGATAGTTTTGATGGAATCCGGACTATCTTCCGATGTCATCGAACAATATTTTCCTCATCTCTTCCGGCATCGAGAGGAACATCATTTGAACGATGACTCGGCTGGAGGTGAAGTTATCGTTTAATGCCCAATCCCTTGTCATGCCGACCGCCCCCATGGTATAGAACTTCACACTATATTCGAGCTGGGGGTCGAGATGATCCGTCTTCAATTTCTGTTTGAGAATATCCACGTAACGTCGGAAAAAATAACGATGCATGTATTTCCATAAAGCGGATTCGGAATCATCTTCATATGCCCGTTGATAGAACACGATATTCTCTTTGATCTTGTCCATGCCTTTCGCAGCGCTTTCCACAGATACAATATCCGTTTCGTAAGCATCCTTATAAAAGATATAGGCCACCAAATCATATTTATCGATGAAGTGGTAATAAAACGTCGGACGCTCGATACCCGACAGACGGCATATTTCCGTGACCCTGATTTTCTTAATGGGTTTGGTTTTCATGAGCTCCTGCGCTTTGGCGGCAATCCAATCTTTCGTGATGCTTGGCATAATTTGGTCTCCTATTACAAATATACCATTACGTAAGTTTTTCTAACATAAATGGTGTTTTGTATAAAGAAATGCGTTGCACACCATGAAACAATGAGTCCAGAAACAAAGGAGCAGTCAAACATGAATCGAGTCAGTGAAATATTAGGAATCAAATATCCTGTCATCCAGGGGCCGATGGCTTGGATCACGTCGTCAAAGCTCGTCGCGGCGGTCAGCAACGCCGGCGGGCTTGGTGTCTTAGGCACCAGCGCAGATAACGAAGAGATCATCCGCGACATCGACGCCTCAGTTGAGGCGATGAGAGCGGCAATCCGCAACACCAAAGCATTAACGGATAAGCCCTTCGGCATCAACGTCTTCCCCGAAGCGGGCGACCCTTATGGATTCTCGAAGAAGATGGTCGCCCTCGCGAAAGAAGAAGGCGTGAAGATCCTCGTGGTCGCGGGCATGGTTTCACCCAAGGAAATCAAAGCGTGGAAGGCAGATGGCTTCACGGTCATCATGCGCGAAGATAACCCCACCGTCCGCGGAGCGCTTGAGGCCGAGAAGGCGGGGGCAGATATCCTCGTCGCCACCGGCTGCGATGAAGGCGGCTGCATGCCTGGGTTATCCACCGGCACGACGGCAATCACTGCCTTATTAAGCGAATATGTCCATATTCCCGTCTTATCCGCGGGAGGAATCGTAAATGCCAAGCTCGCCTTAGCGAATAAGGTCGTCGGGGCGGAAGGCGTCTTCGTCGGCACAAGGTTCATCCTCTCGAAGGAATGCCGGGCCAGCGACATCGCGAAAAAGGACATCATGGACACCCACCCCGACGACTTCATTGTCTTCACCCAAAGCAACGGCCATTCCAAATGGAGGACCACGCCGCATAAATACGGCAAAGAAGGGTTGGAAGCGAATAAACAAGGCAACATGAACCCACCCAGCGGGAGCTTTTACTATGGGATGCTACGCGGTGACCTCGACGCTGGCGTCAATACCGTGAGCAACCTATCGAGTCTCATTCACTCCATCGATTCCTGCGCGGACATCGTGAAAGAGCTCGGTGACGTATTCGTGGAGGAATGACGATGACGTTTTATCAGCTCGCACAAAATCGATATTCCGAACGTTTCTTCTCCCCGAAGGAAATCGAAGAAGAAAAGCTTCGCAAAATACTTGAAGTCGGCAGACTCGCCCCCACCGCATGCAACGCTCAGCCCCAGCGCTTCTACCTCATCAACAAAGGCACGGAAGCCTACGAAAAGCTCAAGAAAGTGACGCCATTTCACTATAACGCCCCACTCGTCATTTTGGTGGCTTATGACCTCCGCTCCGTCTGGACCAATCCCGCAGACCATTATTACCAAAACTACAATAGCGGGGAGCAAGACGCGACCATTGCAGCCACCTCCATGATGTTCGAAGCCGAAGAAGAAGGCATTCACACCATCTGGGTGCGCGGATTCGACTCAAAATCGGTCGTTGATATCTTCCACCTGCCAAACCACATCGTCCCCGTCATGATGCTGGGTCTAGGCTATCCCAACGAGCGTTCTAAAGCCAACCCATGGCATTTCCAAAGAATGCCGATAAGCCAATTTGTAAAGGAGATCTAACCGTGCATTTTACCGGAACCATATACCGCAACCCCTATTGGCCCACCTTCCCCTTGATTCAAATCACCCAAGGCTGCACGCATAACCGTTGCAAGTTCTGCACGATGTACAAGGACGTTCCCTTCCGCATGCAGCCGATGGAATACATCGAAGCGGACCTAAAAGAAATCCGCTCCATAGAGCCCCGCGCGAAGACGATTCAGCTTCTCAGCGCGAACCCCCTCGCGCCCATCTACCGCGTCTTGGAGCCCATCTTGAAGAAAATTCGCGAATACTTGCCCGATTTGGAATACATCTACGCGGCCACCCGCGTGGATGACATCCGCAACAAAAGTGTCGAGGAGTTAAAGAAACTAAAAGAGCTCGGCATCAAAGAAATATCCCTCGGCGTCGAAAGCGGGGACGAATGGACGCTCCAGCGAATCAACAAAGGCTATCGCCCCGAAGACATCCTTGAGCAATGCCATAAGCTCGATGAGGCAGGAATCCGTTATTGGCTGACGTTCCTTAATGGCGTCGCGGGCAAAAGCCATAGTCAGGAGCACGCGGTCCATAGCGCGGAAATCTTCAACCAAACCCACCCCCTCCTCGTCGGGACTGGTGGCTTGACCTTGTTCCCGGGAACGCCGCTGCTACTCGAGGCGGAAAAAGGGGAATTCGATCCCTTAGACGAAAAGGAGATGCTCGAGGAATTAAGGCTATTCGTGGAGCATTTAAACGTCGACTGCTATTTCGTTACCCACCACACCGTCTCGGGAAAGAACCTCACCGGGCCGAACTTCCTTTCACGTAAAGAAGCGATTCTTGAAGCACTCGACCACGAGATCCACCATGGCGACCTTAAGCGCATGGCAGCGATACGTAGAAACAAGCAAACCTTATAGGACAAAGCCCTGCCGGAACATACTCCTTGCCAAGTATGGGCCGGCTTTTTTGTCGCGAAAAGTCGACCGCATTGCAACAAGTCAAGAAAACGCGTAACGGCTTCAAGAAGTTTTTCGTTGAGCCCGCTCCCCTCTTGCTACAATAAGTTACCTATGAAATCTCTCCGCGACCTCTACCGTTATGGCCCTGGGCCATCGAGTTCCCACACCATCGCTCCCTACGCAGCCTCGAAGCGCTTTGCCTCACTGATTCCCGAAGGGGAACCCGTCACGGTCATATTCTATGGATCGCTAGCCCATGCTTTCCGCGGCCACCATAGCGACGCGAGCGTATTCTTAGGCCTTGGTGAACGGCCGATTTCCATCTATCTTGACAAGGAGACTCCACCGCCGCATCCGTTGACCATGACGTTCCGCTGCGGCGAACTCGAGCATACTTATTTTTCCCTCGGAGGCGGCGCTTTATTCAGCCATAGCGACCCGGAAGTCAACGAGAAGGAAGTCTACCCCTTTCCTGACTTCTCTTCCTTTGTCGACGCTTATTCGCGCAGCAGTTTCTCCTCCGTCGCGGACTATATCGCCATGTTTGAACCCGGCATCCGCGATTATTGCGGGGAAATGCTTGATGCGATGTTCGCTTCCATCGAGCGCGGGCTTTCCACCTCCGGGGAAATCCCCGCCAACAAGAATCCACGCTTGCAAGTCTCCCGCAGCGCCAAAGACATCTTCGCCCGCGCCGAGCTCACCGAAAAAGGCCAAGGGAGGAGAGAACTCCTTCTTTCCGCCTATGGCTATGCGGTAGTGGAAGGAAGCGCCTGTGGCGAAGAGGTGGTCACCGCCCCAACCTGTGGCTCTAGCGGCGTCCTTCCCGCGGTCCTTTATTATGAATATAAGAATAAAGGAGTGGAGAGAACCCGCCTCGTCGATGCCATGCTCGTCGCGGGCATCGTCGGCAACGTTGTGAAGCAAAACGCCTCCATCGCCGGTTCGGTCGGCGGCTGTCAGGCCGAAATCGGCACCGCCACATCCATGGCTTCAGCCGCGCTTTCTTTCATCGATGGCTTAAGCCTCCATCAGATTGAATACGGCGCGGAAGTAGCGATGGAACACTTCCTAGGTCTAAGCTGCGATCCGGTAGATGGCTATGTGGTCATCCCCTGCATCGAACGTAATGGCGTCGGGGCCATCCGCGCCTATGATTCCTACCTCTACGCCAAATACATTGAGCCCATCCGCAAGAACCAGGTCTCCTTCGATGACGTCGTCAAGGCCATGAAGATGACGGGCGACTCGCTCGACGAAAAATATAAAGAGACCGCCTTAGGCGGCCTCGCCTCCATCTTAAAAGAACCTCCCTCGGACGAGGATTAGCCCTTGCCGCTATGGCGGCTTTTTGCGTCATGCAAACGTGGCGAGTACAATATCGGCTATGACACACATCCACGTCGTTCTCCACGAACCCGAAATCCCTCAAAATACCGGCAACATCGCCCGCACCTGTGCCGCGACGGGCTCAAGCCTCCACCTCATCAAGCCACTTGGCTTCTCTCTCGATGACAAATACATGAAGCGGGCAGGGCTCGACTATTGGAGCTTGCTCGACGTCCACATATATGAAAACCTCGAGGAGTTCTATGAAAAGAACCCCGACGCGGCCATCTATTACTTCTCCAAGAAAGCCCGTCACGTCTATACCGAAGTGGCATATCCTAGCGAAGTCTATCTGATGTTTGGCAAAGAGACCAAAGGCATCCCCGTCGACGTGTTAAAGGCCCACGAGGAGGACACCGTCCGCATGCCGATGCGCGAAGGATTAAGATCCCTCAACCTCTCCAACGCCGTTGCGATTGGGGTGTACGAAGTACTTCGACAACATGGCTTCGAAGACCTCGCTTTGGAAGGGCCGTTCCCCCAATAAGCAAACGCCAGCAGCGCAAGGAAACTTACGCTGTTTTTTCTTAAGCCTAGGGACAAAAATCACAATTCATCGATGCGCTTATCACAATGAAGCCATAACCGTTGGGCAAACCCCAACTATCGCATAGGAGCATCTTATGAAAACCACCAAACTCTTCGCGCTCGCCGCGTCGATGATTCTTCTTGCCTCGTGCAGCAATGGAGGCTCATCTTCCGCCGCGCCGACCGCATCTTCCGCCGAAGAAGCCAGCTCTTCTTCAATCCGCGTCCGTCCCAGCAGCTCATCCACCGAGGTTTCCCGTCAAACCGAAGCCCCGCTTCCGGATACCTTACCCACCATTGCGGGTACCAACGTCACTTTCGTCGAGTCCTTACGCACCGGCGGAGAAAACGAGGCCAAGAAAAACCCCGGCAACCTCTATGAATGGCATGGCGATGGCGGCTCGATCACCGGCTTCGTCTATGAAAATGGCGAGTATTCCTTCAACTACTCTTCCACCTGGCGATGGTATGGCTGCCAGCTCTTCTACGTCTTGCCTTATGAAGAAGCCGGCGACACCTACACCGTCCGTCTCCGCCTCTATAGCGACATCGATGGCGACATCACCATCAACGGCACCGTCTATAGCCTCGTCTGGGGATGGAATGTCATCACCTTCGACGTGACCACTGCCGCGAAAGATTCCAGCATCATCTCCATGCAACTTGGCGTCAGCGAAACCAACACCTCCCTCCCCGGTAGCTACATGAAACTCAAGGACATCGAGGTTTATGACGCCGTTAACACCTACCACAAAGTCGACTTCCTCGTCGGCGAATCCGTCGTCAAATCCATCATGGTGCGCGAAGGCAAGACCGTCGTCGCCCCGAAGGTTGTCGCCCCTCAGGGCAAGATCCTCTCGGGCTGGTACGATGGCGACACCGCCTATCGCTCCTCCGCCGTCATTAACGCGCCGCATTCTTACCTCGCCAAATTCGAGGATGCCAGCAGCGCGCTGAACGTCACCGTCAAATTCGGCGAAGAAACCATCGCCATCGTCCCGACGTTAAGTGGCAGCCCCGCCTCCTTCGATGACGTCGTGGCCCCGTTTGGCTACGCAATCGATGGCTACTTCCTCGACGCGGCCTTCACCACTCCTTATAACAATGCCGCCGTCACTGAGGACCTCACCGTCTACGCCAAAGCCCACGTCAGCCCGACCCACTACTTCCATGAGGGCCGACTTTCCTTTGAAGAGCGCGTCGGCGAAAACGGCGAGTACATCCTCGAGTACCACGATTGCGTCTATACCGACGCTTGGAACATCCAGATCAACTTCGCCTCTCTCCCCATCGGAGCAGTCGGAACGGCCTATTCCTTCTCCTTCGAATACACCCTCACCGGAACCACTTCTTCGGGCACCTACCGCGTCTATAACCTCGCCGACTATGGCGAGACCGGCGCCTTGGCCCCGACGGAAGCCTTCGTCAAAGCCACGAGCAACTATAACGGCGGAGAACTCGTCGAAGGCAACTACTACACCATCGAGATGGGCCTCGTCCGTCCGACCGACCCCGAAGGCACCGTCGTCCTCACCATCCGCAACCCCAAGCTTGCGGTCGTCGCCTAATTCCCCTCATCCATAAAAACATTATGGGCCCCTGCAACGGGGCCCTATACTCTTGCTATGAAGCACCTACTTTTCCTTGGATTATGTTCGCTGACGCTGCTAAGCTGCGCGCAACAAACCCCCGTTAAAAGCATCTCCTCCACGATTTCTTCTTCCCAAGAGGTGGAAGAAGTCGATGATGCGGAGGACTTTTGCCCCAATGGCTATTCGCTAAAGTGGTCCGAAGAATTCGATGGCGAACGTTTGAACACGAACGTCTGGACCTATGAAACCGGCAATAACCATGGCTGGGGCAACGCGGAGCTCGAATATTACACCGACCATAACGAGACCGTCTCCGATGGCCTTCTTTCCATCCACGCCAAAAAGGAAGACGTCCAAGATGGCGATACGACCTACCATTACACCTCCAGCCGCTTGGTGAGCCGCGGCAAAGCCCATTTCACCTACGGCTATATGTGCGCCCGCATCCGCCTGCCTCTAGGCACGGGACTTTGGCCGGCGTTTTGGATGATGCCAGAGACCGGCTATGGCACCTCTGGCCACACCTGGTGGCCCACCCCAGGTGAGATCGACATCATGGAAGCCAAAGGCCGCGTCCGCGACAATGCCGCGGGAGCGCTGCATTACTCTTCCAATGGCACCGGAGGCAACCATGCCTTCCAAGCCAAGGATAATTATGGCTTTGGCAACATCGATGACTTCCACGTCTACGCGGTGGATTGGAACGAAGAAAAGATCACCTGGATCTATGATGGCAAGCCTTTCTTCACCGTCGGTAAAGCCACATGGAACGCAGGTTATGGCGGCAAAGGGAACGACCCCTTTAACAAAGACTTTTACTTCATCTTAAATCTTGCGATCGGCGGCAATTACGACGGCGGCAAGGCGCCGGAAGAATCCTTCACATTCGCATCCATGGACGTCGACTTCGTCCGCTGCTACCAGAAGTAATCCACATCTTACCCAGGGAGGCCAAACGGCCTTCCTTTTCTTTTACCCGAACATAGCGGGCATGGCAGGGTGATGACGCAAAAAGGCGCAACCTGGAAGGAGGCTACGCCTTGCAAAGGGGAGAGCGATTAGTTCGCTTTCTTGCGGATGATGGGGAGGACCCAGACGAGTCCGAGCCAGGCGACGATGCCGACGCCAAGGGCAATTTCCACCCCGACGAGGACTCCCCTCCAGGGGAAGACCTTCTTATCGGCGACGAAGGAGCCAATGTTAACTTTCACTTCGTCGAGGGAGGTGTCGTAATGGGTGAAGGTGTAATGGGTGTTGATGAAGGTGAATAGCACGTTGCGGGCCGCGATTTTCGCGCAGTAGACGGTCGTGGCGTTATTCATGTCGAGCGGAGCACCACTCGAGGTGTTGGGGTTAAGCCAGATGTCATTGCCGCCGCGGATGCCGCGGGTTGGGTTCATGACGTTATCGCCGGCGCTCCAGTCGGTGATGACCGAGCCGCGGAAGCCCCATTCGTCGCGAAGGATGTCGTTATTCTGCGCGGAGCAGGAGCCACACCAGATCGCGCCGATGTTGTTGAAGCCCGTCATGACGCCGACGGTCTTGCCTTCCTTGACCGCGATCTCAAACGGACGGAGGTAGATTTCGCGGTAGGCTTGCTCGGTGACCCAGGTGTTGACGTTCCTCGGGTTCGGACCTTCTTCGGCCATGGTGAAGTGTTTGATGTAGACGTAGAGGCCGTGATTTTTCGCGCCGAGGCACACCATCGCGCCCATCTTGCCCGAGAGCAAGGGATCTTCGGAGTAATATTCGTAGTTACGTCCAGCGAAGGGGGTACGGTGGATGTTGACGCCTGGGGCATACCAGCCGTTGAGGCCGGTGGCCGCGGCTTCGCTCGCCGCTGCGCTGCCCATCTGATAGGCGATCTGCTTATTCCAGGTCTGTCCGATGAGGACTTCGCAGGGGAAGGCCGTCCACTTGCCGTTATCGGCAGCCTGCTTGGTGGTATTTTGGTTGAAGCCCGCAGGGCCATCGAAGTCGAAGCATTCGGGTTTGCCAACGCTCGGGAGAGCGGGAGTTCCAAAGCCGGAGCATTCGACGTTCTTCTTGAGCTCGGCGATGGTTAATTGATCGACGAGGTCCGTGAGGAGGTCGGAGTCATAATCGTCCCCGATTTCATCGACGATCTCTTCGTCAAATTTGCCGTTTTTATAGATGCGGATACCTTTGTCCACGCCGGTGACGGGCATGGTGTCTTGGTCGAAGGAGGTGTTGGTGTAAGTCCCGGCACCGCCGACGTTTGCAGCGCCGATGGCCTTAATCTTCTCGCCCCAGCCAAAGAAGCCTTCTTCGCGGCTAAGATGGACGGGCGCGGTGGCGTAGGCCTTAGAGCCATCAAGAGGCATATTGCCATAGGCATCTTCACCGGTGAAGCGCGGTTTGACGTCCTTGCCGGTGATGGGGTCGCGGTCAATGTTGATTTGTTCGTTTAAGGTGACCTTGATGGAGGTGTCGCCATCCATGTCCTTAAGGACGTGGGCGTTCTCGTTGAAGGTGAAGGTATATTCGCCTTTATCGAGCTCGTAGCCATAATGGCCGTCGTCATCGCGGTCATAGTCATCGAAGGAAGCGAGGTCATAGAGGCGGAAACTGCATTCGATGCCCTGCTGGGTTTTGCCCGGCTCAAGGGTGGCCGACTTGGCGAAGTCGAGGAGCTGGATCGACGATTTCTCGATGCCGCCAGGAACATAGGGCACGTGGCCATAGACTTGGATGACGTCCTTGCCCGCGACGCTTCCGGTATTCTGGCAAGAGAAGCGCATCGTATAACGCTTTCCGGCATCGGTCGGGTCGATGGTCGTGGCGTTGCCTTGATCATCAAATAGGCCTTCGTAGGACCACTTGAAGGAGGTGTAACTTAAGCCGTGTCCAAAGGGGTATTGGACCACTGCGTCATAGTCGCTTCCATAGTCGTTATCGACGCCATTCCAGTAGCCTTCCTTATCGGCGGTCTCATAGAAACGGTAGCCGACGTAGATGTTCTCGAGGTAACCGATGTTGTTGGAACGGGCCTCGAAGTTGCGGAAGCTTGGCGCATAAAGCGGGTCGGAAGAGCTATCGTTACGGACGCCCGCCACATAGGGGAAGGTGTCGGTGACGCGTCCGGAGGGGTTGATCTCGCCCGAGAGGATGCGCGGGATAGCGAGCGCACCGCTTTGGCCTAGAAGCGTCACATTAAGCGCCGCGCCGACATCGTAGTCCTCGAGGAAACCGAGTTCCATGGTGTTGGAGGAGTTGATGATGACGGTGACTTTGCCGAACTTCTCCGTGACCATGCGGATGAGGTCTTCCTCGCGCTGGGAGAGATGGAGATAGGTGCGGCTTGGATCGCTGCCCTGCCCCTTTTGGGGCATGGTAAGGGGGATTTCACCGACATTTTCGCCCGAGACACGGGAGATCACGACGATGGCTTGATCCGAGAAATCCTGGGCGTTCTGGATGAGGGCGTCGCTATATTTGGAGACTTCCGGCTCGATGGTGGTGATGCGGCTGCCGCTTAAGGGCTTGAAGGAGGAATTATCGTAGGAGGTATAGAAAGAAGCGAGTTCTTCGTTGACTTCCCACCCTTCTTCTTCAAACGCGTCAAGGAGCGAATAGGCTTTGTCCTCTTGGATGGTGGAAGAGCCCGAGCCGATGCCTGAGAGCAAGAAGCCATTGCGGGTGGAAGCCCAACCGAAGACGTTCACTTTCTTGTTGGCATAAGGCAGGGTCTTGCGCTCATTGCGCACCATGGCGATGCCTTCTTCCGCGATTTTTTGGCAGAGGGCGTCGCTGGCGGCGGCGGCTTCCTTGAATTCTTCGCCGTCGAAGTTGTGATCGGTCACGTCGAGGAAGTCGTCGATGATGCCTTCAAATTGGTGGGCCGCGATCGGGGCGGCGATCGCCACCGCAGCAAGGAGCGAGCAACCCACGATGGAAATAATTTTGCTGGCTTTCATATGGAGTCTTTCCCACACGGGGGCGCAGCGAAAGCCGCGCTCCCGTGTGTCTTAATTAGGGTTTGCTTAGGCCGCGGGGGTGAAGCGGACAATGGCGAGGCCGTTGCGCCAGCCGTCGTTATCTCCACTATAACCGGAGGCAATGTCGATGGAGTATACGCCATCGGCAAGGGTGATTTCCTTGCGGGTAAGGCCTTCCTGGGCCTTGAGGTTGGTGCGGTATTGGCTGCCCTCAGGGAGCTTGCCGACGTGGAAGTAATAATCTTCGTTCGCGGTGAGCCTGCCGGTGAGGTCGAAGGAGAGTTCGAAGCGTCCGGAAGATTCGCCGGGGTTGGCGAAGGTGAGGTTCACGAGCGTTCCGCCTTCGGTGACGTCGGTGTTGGTCGAGAAGTCCATGCAGTCGAGGTAGTAGTCCTCGTTCTCGTTGGTCGTGATGCCGGCATAGTCGCCCGAGAGGGTGAAGACGGCTTTGTCCTGACGCTGGACGAGGTCCGCGGTGTCCGGACGGACGTATTCGTTGGGATCGAGCTCGATGATCGCGAGGCCACCCATCCAGGATTCTGCGGGGTTGGTGTATTCGCGGAGCTTGATGGTGCCCTTCGGATCGACGATCGACTTCTCTTCCCAGCCGGACTGCCACTGGACGTTATGTTCTTTGTCCGTCGGGGCTCCCTCGGGATCAAAGTCGAAGTGGAAGAAATACGGATGGGTCGCGTCAAGGCGATCGGTAACGTTGAGCTTGATGGTCACGGTGCCCGCGTTATTAGCGGGATCGGTTTCCGTCGCGGTGATGAGTTTCTCGTTGGTGAGGACATCCGCCTGGCTCCAAGTAGAGAGCTGCATGACATCGCAGAGGATGTTGGTGGTCAAGGAATCGACGGAAAGGTCGGAGACGTGGGAGTATGCAACGGTGATGACGACGTAGGACTTATCCTCCTCGCGGACGAGGTCCATGCCGCTGACGTTCATCATCGGGATGCTGTCATCGATGATGATGAGGCCATAGTTGCCCCAGAATTCGGAGCCTTTGGCCGAACCAGGGACGCAGAGGAGGCGGTATTTGCGGGTGCCGACCGTGATTTCGTTATCATAGGCAGCTTCCGGCTTCCAGTCGCCTGCCGCGCCGATGTCTTGGCCGGATTCGTTGGGAACGCCGAAGTGCATCGTGTAGCCGATGCCACTACCGCCACCAGCGCGGAGGGAGCTGACGTCGACGGAGAACTTGAAGGCTCCGGTGCCATCATCTTCGAACTGGATGTTGTCGTTTTGGAGGTTGCGGTCCCAGCTTGGTCCGCCCGCATTGGCGTTATATTGGAGGTCAAAGAGGTAAGCGCCATTGCTGGTCGCTTTGGTGAGTTCGGCCGCGCTGGCGAAGCTGGTATAGGTGCCGCGGATGACGATGGTCGGCTTCTCGTTGACGATTTCGAGGGTCGCCGCGCCGCGGGTGAGGCTACCGACGCGGACCTTATAGACGACGGAAGCGCCGCCATAGGTAACGGTGACGTTCTTCTCGCCTTCTGCCGAGAGGTCCGGTGCGCTGACGGTGAAGCCACGGGTGACTTCGACCGGGGTGCCCGTGCCCATATCGGCAAGGACCTTAAGTCCGGTGGAATCGAAGGTGGAGCCAACCAAGAACGCGGTCTTGGCAGCGGAGGTGTCGAGAGTGATGGATTGCACCGAGCCGAGGGTCACTTTAACGGTGATCGGGGCGGCGGGCATCTTGAAGGAGTAACGGCCGCTGGAGGCGGGGGTAAGAACCTTGTCGCCCGCTTTGACTTCGGCGACGATTTTGCCTTCTTCGGTGACGTTGATGGAGAAGCGGATGGTTTCGCCTTCTGCCGCTTCGGCGGGGATGCCATCGGCGGTGAAGCCCGTGCCTTCGACAGTAATGCGATAGAGCTGGATCTGGGAGGAATCCGCTTTGGATTCACCTCCGCTATTACCGCAAGAAGCCATTAAGCCAGCAGCGGCAAGAGAGAAGAGAATCGAAGTAACTAAGAGACGTTTTTTCATAAGTTTTTCCTTAAGTATTATGAACGGGGGCGCCGGTTATGGCGCCCCATATGCTTTGGGTGAATTAGGCGGCAGGGGCGTCGGAGATTTTCACGACGACGAAGTTGCGATCCCAGTTGACCATGTTGGTCAGCTCATAGACCTTGGCGCCGACGGTGATGGTCATCGGTTCGAAATCGAGGAACCAGCCGTTGCGGTGATCGATGTCAATCTGCGGATCGAGTTTCTTGAAGATGAGGTTGCCGTTTTCGGCAGCAGAGAGATTCATCGAGCAGGTGAATTGGCCATCGGAATAGGTCGCAGTGGAATTTGCGACCGCAGCGGACCAAGTGGTCGAATTCTGGTAGTTCATCTTGAAGGTTTCGGATACGTCAGTCTTCGCAGTGCCCGAGAAGGTGACGACGGGGGCGCCTTCAACATCAGCGATCTTAGCGTTGTTGAAATAGAAGTCTGCGTTATCGATGAGGACTCCATAGTTGCCCCAGAATTCCGACCCAGCATTGCCAGCGCCGGCAGAGCCAACGAGGGAATAACGGTTGCCTTCGTAATTTACATAGTCGTGGGAGAATTCTTTGACTTTAAAGTCCGGTGCTTTGTCGCCATTTTTGCCCACACCGAAGTGGAGGGTATATCCGCCCGGAGCGAGAGCATCTAGCGCAACGTCATAGGTAGCGACGCCATTGTTAATGACCCATTTTTTGCCCATCTCGAAATCGGAGAGTTTAACTCCGCCCCAAGTGCCGCCAGAATAATCGCCGTTTTGTTCGAGGTCGAATCCCCACGCCAAGGCGCGGAAGTCCGCTTCAACGTAGTTTTCGAAATTGACGGTAAAGCGAAGGGTGGGTTTATCCTCGGCGCCTTTGACGAGATGCACTGGAGCAATGGCGTATGTCGGAGCGCCGATTTCCTTAACCGTTAAACCGAGGTTTCCGTAGTTATATTCGGGATTGCCATCCTTACCAAGGTTATAGTCCATGCGGTACTCAACGTCGCCAATTCGAATAGCTTTGAACGCATCCGCTTCGGCGTTGACCTTGTTGTCCATCGGAACGTCTTTGTCCTGATCCGTGCTGATGAGCTTGTGTCCGAAGTGCCCGATGTAGGTGGCAACGTCGGCATTGGTGACATCAACCTCGACTTTGAAGGCGCCGTCTGCAGCAGTGGGAGTGAAGCTGTCCGCAAAGTGGCGGGTCCACGGGCCGTTCCAGGAACCGCCGTTATAACCATTCTTCTGGAAGTCGCCAGACCAGGTGTTGGCAAGGAATTCGGCATCCGTGACGCCAGAATAGGTGCCGGTGAAAGAAACGATAGCTTTGCCCTCGACTTCATCAATGGTGGCAGCAGTGACGCTATAGACGCCAACTTTAACTTTGAAGGTCGCAGAAGCGCCGCCATAGCTGACGGTGACATCGTTTTCGCCAGCGGTGGAAAGATCGGCGGTGATGGTGCAGTCCGCAAGATTGACGGCCTCTTCGGTGTTGTCGCTCATCTTCGCGGTGACAGCGAGGCCTTTGGGATCGACGGAGTCTTTGTATTTCGCCTGAAGCGGGTTGTAGAAATAGACCTTCTTCTCGAGCTTCGAAACATCGAGTTTGAGCGAGGATACAGTCGGAGCGAGGCTGGACGAGGACGAGGGGGTGGTGTCGCTGGACGCGGCAGGAGTCACACTCGAAGCGGCGGGAGTATTAGAACTTCCGGCAGCGGGAGAGCTGGCTGCGGGCGAAGAGCTATTGCCACCGCAAGAAGCGAGAAGCAGCAAGCTGGACGCAAGGACGAATAGACGGGTGTGTTTCATGTTTTCCTCCTAGGCTTTTGGCCGTGAAATGAAACGGATTTTTGTGGAAGCCCCCTGCCCTACATGACGAATGAGCGGGGCAAAATGAAGGTTGGCTTCCTTTGTTGGCACTAGTGTTCATCATCGTCTTGGCCGTGTGTTGATTCGTCTCACAACCTTACGTTTTATCAACGCAACCTCGCCAAAACAAAAAGCCAAGCGGAAGGGGTTCCCGTCGCCTGGCTTGATTGATGTTTTTGGTTTACTTAGAGAAGTCGATGGCCGCTTTAGCCGCCGCGGAAACTACTTCACATAAGCCTTCGTTTTTGCGATTTCCGTTCCGCTGGGCTTCGCCCCACTTCCGCGCAATTTCCGAATAGGAATCATTTCCGCGGAGAATTGCAGGGATTTCGGAGCGAGGAAGGTCTTCGTTGCTCGTACTGATACCATAAAGGCCCCATTCGTTGTTCACATACTTGACGCGATAGGTCCACGTGGTCCAGTTGATGTGATTTTGATTGAAATTTGCAAGGATTTTCTCCCAGGCTTCATAAGAAGCATGGGGGCAAAACTCACCCATATATAAGGGGATTCCAAAATCCGCACCGACGATGTTTTTGACGCGGTTTGCATAGGAAGTGATCTGATAATCATCTTCCCCGACGCCGCCGCCTTCATAATGGTGGAACTCATACATGATGTTCTCCCAGCCATAGGTTTTTGGGTTGGGAAGATCGTTAGCGGTCCAGCAGGACTCCATGATGAGGAGGTGATTGGGGTCGATTTCGCGAATCGCTTTATAGAGCACGTCAAAATAGTCCCACTGAGTTTTGGTGGTAAGGCTGGTGACGCAGCCTTTATCGGAGGAGTCTCCGGCGGGTTCGTTGAGCAAGTCGTATCCTGCGATGTTGCGGAAGCCGCGATAACGCGTCGCCAAATACTGCCAAAGCTCGACATTCATCTTACGGAATTCTTCGCCTAATGCATCGGGATACCAAAGCCAATCGTGCCCGCGGGAATCGATGGAATGATCGTTGCCGTTTTGGGAACCAAAGGCACCGTGCAAATCCAACACGATATAGATTCCATGACGCTCCGCCTCATCGATGAAAGCGTCAATTTTTGATAGATGGTCCTCGCGGATTTTTTTCCGAATTAACGGAAGCTCCTCAGGATCGATCTCATCGAAGCGCAGCAAATCGAATTCCGTATCATAGACGTCCGCATAGGAAATGGGGAGGCGGAGACAGTTGATGCCAAGCTCCGTAACGTTGCTCCAATCTTCCTCGGTCCAGAAGTTTTGTTGATAGATATCGAGCAGTTCAAAAGCTTCCTTACGCGAGAAACGTTCGGTGAGGATGTTGATGGTCTGGAGCAAGTCGGCGCAGTCGGTGAGGCACATCCAGCGTTCGGGGATGAACATGCCGCCGACGTTGGTGCCGCGAAGCAGGATGTTCTTTTCGTCCTCGCCCACAAGCTCCTTGCCCGAAGCGCGGACGTAGTTTTTACGTAAACCAGGTCGCGGATCGACACTTGAAGAAGCATTGCCCGATTGCGCGGGAGAGGAAGTTGGAGACAAAGCGCAGCCAAATAGCGTCATGCTGGCCGCTAAGGTAGTAAATAATCGGGAATAGAGTTTCATGGTTACGCTCCTGTCGGGTAAGTCGCTACTAATGCGCGGAATTTGCCGCCTTCCCCTACCGCGTCGCCATAATCGTTGATGACGTGACGGATGCCTCCGGAAGCATAACCGCTAAAAGTCGTGGTCACAAGATGGTCCAGTTTCACGCCTTCGCGCTGCGGCGCTTCGAAGGCACAGTCGAGGAAATCGTGGGTATAATGCACCCAATATACGCCTAAGCCAAGGGCATAATGATGGGCGACTTGATCGCCAACTTTATACGAAGCGTAGCCATCCTTTTGGCCATTTTGGGACATCCAGTCCTCTTGGGATGGCACGGAATAGGGAACTTCCGATTGATACATGACGGTTTTGCCGTAATCGCCGTTCCATAGGGTTTGATATTTTTCAAAGTGCTCGACCATCAGGCCATAGCAGCTGACGCGGTCGCCTTCGACCCGAACCCCCGTATCTGATGGATTGCCGTAATTGGTCCCCCACTCTTCTTCATAATCGTTCCAGCCGACGCCCGAGGAATGGTCGGCGCGCCAGAGCCAGAAGTTATCGCCGATGAGGTCGTTTTGGTTCACGATCATCGCTTCGGTCACTTCAGTATGTGCGTTTTCTTTTCCGCCGATTCGGCAGAAGAGGTCGCTGATAACGGAAGGGTTGTCCGCGTGAGATAAGTTCGTTTTTTCTTCGCCAACGCGGAGGAGGAAATCCGACTTCTTTCCCGCGTCAAGAAGCAACCCACCGATACGCAAGCCACCGACGTCTGAGGTTTGTATCGCGCCGATACGGTTATCTTCGCTCACCTGCAGCGTCGCATATCCTAGTCCCAGCAAAATCGCGTTTTCATGAGTTACCTTCAAAGGACTCTGAATGTCATAAATCCCCGGTGAAAATACGATATTTTTCTGCTGATCAAGTGCTTTGTTGAGAGTTTCCGAATCATCGAAATCCGGATGGGCTAAATAGAAATCGTCTAGCGGAATATAGGTTCCTACGCCTTCGCTTTCACCCCAGGAAAGTCCCGAGGTATTGCGGCGTAAGGAAGGGACGAAGACGCGGTATCCTTCCCGAGAGAAGGTCAAAAACGGCATCTCTGCCATCGCATCGACTTTTTCCTCGACGGAGGTACGCGTTGTCGATTCGGTCCAGCTTGGCGTAGGCACGCCACCTTCGCATCCGGCGAATACATAATTGTGGCTTGCGCCAACCCAACGGGAGAAGTCGCTATTGCGGGTCATCCACTGCTGCTGGGTACGGGATTCGATGCGCCCATCGACTTTCGAATCCGCCAAGAAGCCGCCAGAGCTCCAGCCTTCGGGATGGGCAAGGTAGAGGTTTTCCTGGAAATGCATGCGGCGTAATGAGGTGGCCTGAGATACGGCAAACTGCATGGAATGCGGCAATAACAAATTCTCGGCGTTACGCCAAAAAGTGCAGGTCGAATTGTTGTTCCCAAGGACATTCGTCGAGACGTAAAGTTCATTGAGCTTCGTCTGATCCGGAGTTTGGCCGAGGCCATAGCACGAAGAATAATAACCAAGCCTCATCGTCAACTCGTTATATTCGCCAGGTAAAAGCATGGCCGCAAAACGCTCCGAGGAGAACTGTCCGCTGCGACCGCTTTCCAATCGATCATGAATGAGATCAATTTCTTCTTGTACCGACGCCATATCATCGAGTTCATCGACGATGAGGGTCTCGCGCCCAAAGGGAGATACGGGACCGCCGAGCAGCGTCTCGATTCCGCCATCAACTCCATAGACCTTAAAGTACCCATATCGATT
>JAFVCC010000002.1 GCA_017479485.1 Bacilli bacterium | reverse complement strand
TCCCTCACGGGCTTCATCGGAGGGGTGAAGTAGCGTTTGAGGCAGGCGAGTTTGAAGTCGGTGGTGTAGCGTTGGTATCCCATGGCCGAATCATCCGCGAAGGCGTCGTCGGTGTCAAAGAGGGAAATCATTCATGGATACGATTAAGTCATTGATATATGGGAAACCATCGAGCGGCTGCCCAAAAGCCTCTATAGAAGCGGTTTTTACATCGCATCCTTTGTTGTATAAACGTTCTATGAAATCCAGAATTACATCTTCTAGTTTGTATAAATTGATGGGAACGGCGTAGAAGACGTTCGAATCTTTTTTTCGAGCTTCCGCGAGATATTCGTTCAAGGCTCGATTTAATAACCTCTTTTTCTCATAGCTACCGCTCACGGTGGAAAAATCTGATCCGATTCCGAGGGCGAGAGAGGTGTTTTGGATTATTTCCTTAGAAAAACTATGTATCGTTGAGATACGCATTTTTTCCACAGACGCCACTAGTTCCAGATACTGTTTTTGCCGTGTAAGGCAGAAATAGTTCATAAACTGAGCTTTGATTCTTGTCTTCATGTTTGTCGCGGCATCGACCGTGAACGTCAACATGGCAATCTCGTCTGCAGGAGCATATATAGATGAATTTGAGCTTGGATTAACCAAAAAAGAGATACGGGAAATCATCGAATACGTTTTTCCAGTACCTGCGCCAGCAGTTATTTGTATGTTTTTCTTGGGATCTGCGTGCTCAATTTTGAATTGCTTGTAGTTAAATGATGATGCCTTGGCCAACGCTTCTAGCAATTCATCTTCGGAACTCGAAACCGACCCGTTTTCAATCTCGACCTGTTGTTTGCAAAGAACGGAAAGATCTGAAACAAGATGCGCCTCAAAAATAAAACAACTCAGGACACCGTATTTGGGCTCAATATGGTTGGATGGACGATCAATAACCAAAAGGTTACCGCTATATTTCAAGCCCTTTGAGTCAAGAAAGGAATTTAGGTTTTTCGCGAGCATATCTAAGTCACTCTGCGAAGGAACAAATAAAAACTGCTTAATTCCTTGTGCGTACTCCGACAAAACCTTTTCCACATCGCCAACAGCCATGCCGTTAGGGAATATCTGCAAATGCGAATATGGTACTACTGGCGTTTCGTGGGTTTCGATTTTTGATTCGAAATGCGAACGAATCGTGTCGTAAACATGCCCTTTAACGGGGTCGGCGTTCTGGATAAAAGCGCTCTTAAAGGCGTAAAGCAGCTTTGAATTTAGCCTAGTTTTATCGTTTAAGTCCTCTGAGAAAAGAGTGAGTTTTGCCTCGGAAACTATCTTTAGCCCGTTATGCAAATACTCATTTTCCGTCATAAATGGATAGCAGACCAAATCAACAACAGGCAAGTTCAAACCATATTGTTTAATAAATAGGTTTCGTAATGCGAAGCGATACGATTTCGCCTGCTTTTTTGGTGATTTTTGCGGCTCAGCGTAAAGAGAAAGGTGGATTTCGTCTGGACTAGCAACTTTTAAGACATCTTTAGAATGCCAACCTTTAACTTCGATGATGGCTAAGCCTAGATTTTTAATCAAAAGACAAAAGTCGAATTCCAGGCCCTCTACTTCGCGATTGAAATAGCAAATGACATCGTCCGCTAGGTTGTCTTTAAACGCGTTGTAAGCGATTCTTTCCCCTGCAAAAGCAGTAGGCTCGATATCCATCATCCTGGCCATGATAATCGTCCCACCTAATACTTAACGAATTATATATCTAGTAGTTATCCCTCGTCAGTTGTTTTTTATGGTTTCGCCGATTCCGAAAAGAGATGCGAAAAGAGATGGCAAAGCGCAGGCTTTTGTTCACAGGTTAAGAATGGGAGCACTACATAGTCATCGTGCTTCAAAACCCCATTGGTGGCTTTGTAGTTTTCAGACACCAACCCCGATTTTTCGCGAAAAGGTGGTATGATGCCTTATGGCCTAAGGCAAGACAAAGGCAATATTATAACTCCGTCTTCTCTTCGAAAAGCGAGATCGCCATCGGTCAGAACCACTTTGCAACTCGGCATGCCGATTCTAGCGCTCGGATGATCGTTCTTATGCCGTCTTCTAGGAGCCTAGCTTTCTTTTATAGACTTCCAGATGGCCGTCTTTAACGTTCATCACGTTTAAGGCCTCGAAGACGCCTCTTCGCACTAATACGGTATTGATGACCCACTCAATCTTTCCGTATTTGTCAAAAGCTAATTGCCCGTCTTTATTGACGTAGCACCACTGCCGCCCTCGGTCATCCGCGACAAAATTGATGAGCTCATGTCCAAGCTTCGTTTCTAAATATGTCCCGCTGAAGCCTCAATTGATAAGGATATATTTCTTTAGCGTTGGCATAGAAGGCCTCCCAACTATTCTATGGTTTTGGAGTCATAGGCTACTTATTTATATCGACTTTCCGCATCCCATTTTGTTACGAAAATCTTTGGTAATAAAGAATCGGCAAATCAAAAAAGCGCAGCGGTGTCCACCCACATCGGACACCGCTGCATAGGTAAATAGGGTACGAACACTATACACGTTCGTCGTCGATCGCGATAGTGCTAAATTCCTCCTTTGTTAGAATCGTGAGGTTTGTCGTGTCGAGTTTTGTCTTTAACGCTTCCACTTCCTCTTTGTCATAGGCAACGAGGTAAGCAACGCCGAGGCTACGCTTTAACCAATAGCCTTTTTCGAGCCAACATTGGATAAGGCCTAGGGTTTCGTCGATATGTCGCTTCATATTTGCAGAGACGGTAAAGGTCTTTTCTAGCGGAACATTCTCAGGAACGCCTTTAGCAAAGATCTCGTTTAATGCTTCGTTAAAGGGAGCCATGGCTTCCTTACGCTCCTTCTCGAGGCGTTTACGCTTCTCTTTCTCCTTATGGCGTTTCCATAGCTCTTTATGCGTGGAGATGGACTCCATCTTGCACTGAGGGCATTCGTCGATGAGTTCCTGAACGCTTTTGCCGGTCTTCTCGCATAAGCCCTTTAGGACGAGCAGCGTCATTAAGGCGTCGTCATCGGGACGGTGCGACACAAGGTTCTCTCTACTGAGCCCTAAGGCGTCCATCGCGGCGTCTAGCGAGGGCACCTTCGGAAGCTCTGGGAAGACGGCGCGGAAAAGTATTTGCACGTCATAGCTAATGAAGGATAGCTGAGGTAAATGGTAACGGAAGCACTGGTCTAAGATCGCTTGGATGTCGTTTTCCGCCGACCAGAGGAAGATGAGAACTTCTTTCTGGGTGAGGAGGAATTTCACGTTATCGTAGAGGGCGTCGAATAAGGGAGCTAACTTATAGCTCTCAAAGGGGTGGGCGAGGTTGATGTCTCGCCCTCCCTTTCGTCCGGTGAGGTTGAATTTGCCGTCTTTGCCCGGGTTGATGAGGAGGTCGCGCTTGGAACCTTCTAGAAGGGTGAGGTTCTCGTCGGCAAAGAGCCAGCCGAGTTCGCACATCTTGCGGACGTTATTGAAACAATTGGAGGATTCGGTATCGAAGAAGAGATATTGCATAGGCTATTCACCTTCCTTTCTTGGAGTAGTTGTTAATTTGAAGATGGGTTTTACCCCTTCCTTCTTTAAGAGGTAGAGGTAACAAGCGAAAGTAGGAATCAAGTCTAAGGCAGTGCCGACGCCGAACATCAACGCGATGCTCGTGAGGGTCGGTACGAACACCCCTACTTTCCATAAGATGAACATGGTGAGGTAATAGATGCCGTTAGTCGCGATGCTTTCGATGAGCATATATTGGGTCTTCCCTCGGCCATATATCGTTCCATCGAAGACGCAGTTGAAGATATAGGCGATATAGAAACCCGACTGGATGAGGACGACGTAATAG
>JAFVCC010000112.1 GCA_017479485.1 Bacilli bacterium | reverse complement strand
TGACGGATGAGGACGAGTTTAATCATGTTCGTTCATAGTTCCTTTCGGTTGGTGCGTTCATTATATACGATTCGCGTGGGCACGTGCAGGCGAGTATTACTCGATGCCGTTTTCCAGGCGGAGCAAGCAAAGGGCGACTTCGGCTCCCCTTTTGCCAGCGGGACGCTTATTCTGCCAGTATTCGACGTCATGGTCGACAGCATCCGAAACAATGCGGACACACGCGAAAGGCTTATGATAGACAAAGCACGCTTCGGCAAAAGCCGCCGTCTCCATATCGATAAGTAACGCATGGAAACGTTCAATGATCACATCCTTGCCCTTTTGGTCTGCAATGAAATGGTCACCCGAGGCAATGACGCCACGGCAAAAGAGGATATTCAAGGTGGCGCATGCTTGTTCTATTTTTTGATTTAAGACAGGATCTGCAGGGATTTCGATGCATTTTAGGCCATCAAGGTATCCAAAAGGATCACCGAGGGCGCTCGTGTCCATGTCGTGCTGAACAAAGCTCGAGCCAAGGATCGCGGACAATAATGGGGCTTTCGATGCATCGAGTGATCCGCCGATGCCGATGTTGATGAAGGCATCGATTTCTGGATGGGCGATGCAGCACGCTGTCGCCGCGCTTCCAGATAAAACTTTGCCCACCCCAGAAACGCAAACAAAATAACGAACATCTTTGTAATTCAAGGTATAGAGCTTCGCAAATCCGAGCTGCTCTTCTTTTTCGATGGTTGAGCAATCCAAAAGGTATTGGATTTCGGCATTTAACGCGGAGAGAAAACAAAAGGTCATCGATGCCACTCCTACTGTTGATAATGCAGGCAAAGCAAGGCGCCCATGTCGTCGATGTCGACCGCGCCGCAGACCTCGACGGAAGAATGCATCGCGAGTTGAGCGATACCGATATCGGCGGAAAGGATCGAAACTTCGGAATTGGAGATGTTGCCTAGCGTCGAACCTCCGCGGAGATCGCTGCGATTGGTGAATTCCTGATAAGGTTGCTCCAAAGCCGAGCATAATGACTTCACATAGCAGCTTGACTCTGCATTGGTCGTGTATTTTTGGTCCGCGTTATATTTGATGACGATTCCCTGATTCAGGTGGATGATGCTGGTAGGATCGCTTTTTTCCATATGGTTCGGGTGGCTCGCGTGGGCGTTATCCACCGAAAGCATAATCGCGTTGGCGATGGCGATAAGCTGTTCTTCCTTGCTCATGCCAAGGCTCTCCCCAAGGCGGGTCAACGTCGACTTTAAGAAATCCGAATTTGCGCCTTGTCGCGTCAAGCTCCCCACTTCTTCGTTGTCGAAAGAAGCGAAGACGGAGATATACCCTTGGCTCTTCTCCTTCACGCCTTCAATGAAGCCATAAAGGTTTGCGTAAGCAGAAGAAAGATCATCAAGCCGCGGTGCAAGAAGCAATGTGGAGCTTTCGCCCACAAGGCGCGGCGATTCACGGACATAGAGGAAAAGGTCGTGGGAGATCACGTCTCCTTCGATGCCGCAGGCTTCTTTAAGGAAATCGGAGAAGGTGCCCGAATAGGATTCCTCAAGGAATAGAGGGACCATGTCCTTTGCAGCGTTGAATTCATAGCCTTTATTGACTTCACGGTTCATGTGGATGGCAAGGCTCGGGATGACGAGGAGGTCTTCGTCGACGTCGATAAGGCGTTCTTCAATTTCGTCGCCTTCTTTGACAAAGACGCGGCCAGCGATAGAAAGTGGACGGTCCAGCCAGGTATAGAAAATGCCGCCGCCATAAGGCTCGACATTCAGGCATGTATTCCCGCTTCGTTCCATAAAAGGATTGGGTTTTACGGCGAAACTTGGCGAATCGTTATGTGTCGCACCAATGCGATAACCGAGTTCAAAATCCTCCGGGATATAAAATGCGATGATGCTGGAATTGTTTCGCGAAACGAAATAACCCTTACCCTTTTCTAACGTAAAAGGCTCATCCTCCCAAAGCTCAATAAAACCGTTTTTCTTCAATTCCTCTGCCATGATGGACACGACATGGAAAACCGAATGGGAACGGTCTAAAGAATCGATGACTGCATTTAAATAATCCATAGCCCTAAATCCTCTCAACAGTGATAACTATATAGGCCTGCCCTAAAAGGGCAAGAAAAAACCCAAGGCATCAATCCTTGGGCAAAACGGTTTATTTAGAATGATACAACTTGCGGGTTTCGTAGAAGGGTTCGCAGGTATGGCGAATGCCGAGGCGGTTCATCGTCCCAAGGTCACGTGAAGAGAGGATGACGGAGGAATGCGACTCGCAGCCACGGAGCAAGGGAAGTTGTGCGAGCGCAAGCTCTGCGAGAGGATTCGTGACGGCGGAGATGGACAGCACCAGCAAGACGTCATCCACGTGGAGGCGCGGGTTATGATGTCCAAGCCCTTTGATCTTCAAGTCGCAGACGGGCTCAATGATGGCCTTGGGAAGGAGCAAGACGCGGTCGGAAATGCCCGCGAGCTGCTTTAGGGCATTGAGGATCATGGCCGCCGTCGGCCCTAACAATGAACTTTGTTTGCCGGTAATGAGCGTTCCGTCGTTAAGTTCGATGGCCGAGGAGGGGCCATTGGTGGCTTTCGCTTTGTCGAGGCAGGCCGCGATGCAACGACGTTCTGAAACGGAGATGCCGTTGTTGTTCATGATGCTTTCAATTTTCGCGATCGCGGAGTCCATGGGTTTGCCATTACGAGCATCCATAAGAGCCTTGTAGTAACGACGGATAATCTCTTGACGGGAAGCGGCTTGGCACACCTCATCATCGCTGATGCAGAAGCCCGCCATATTTACGCCCATATCGGTTGGAGAGAAATATGGCGATTCCCCAAAGATCGCGGAAATGAGTCGGTTCAATACGGGGAAGATTTCGACGTCTCGGTTATAGTTGACCGTAGAAATCCCATAATGTTCGAGGTGATACGGGTCGATCATGTTTACGTCGTCAAGGTCGGCAGTAGCCGCTTCATAAGCCAAGTTCACCGGATGCTTTAAGGGCAAGTTCCAGATGGGGAATGTTTCGAATTTGGCGTAGCCCGACTTCACGCCGCGCAGGGAATCATGGTAGATTTGACTGATGCAAGTCGCCATCTTTCCTGAGCCTGGACCAGGCGCGGTAACGACGACGAGGGAACGGCTTGTTTCCACATAATCATTCTTGCCAAGGCCATCCTTGCTCACGATGCGGTCCACGTCATAGGGATAGTTGGCAATCGCGTAATGACGGTAGGTCTTGATGCCGAGCTTATTGAGATATTTTTCAAAGCGGCGGGTGCCTTTTTGGTTCGCGTAACGCGTCAAAACCACCGACCCGACATAGAGTCCCGCTTCGCGGAAAGCGTCAATGAGACGGAGCACGTCTTGGTCATAAGTGATACCGATATCCTCGCGCACCTTCATGTCTTCGATGGCTTGAGAATTGATCGCGATGATGATTTCCGCCTGGTCTTTCATCTCCATCAACATGCGGAGTTTGGTATCTGGCTTAAAACCGGGCAAAACGCGGGAAGCATGATAGTCATCGAAAAGCTTTCCACCGAATTCCAAATAGAGTTTGCCGCCAAAATGAGCGATCCTCTCCTGAATCTTTTCGCGCTGAATCTGCACGTATTTATCAATATCAAACCCGATCGCATTCATAAGAATTCTCCTCGGCGATTTATGGGCTAATGGTGTGCCCTATAGATTATATAGAAGCGCACGAAAATCGGGAGTGCGAACAACGCTATTTTTTGCGCTTTCTAGACAGAGTCCTAAGAAATGGATGAAGCCTTAGCCGACCTCGCGATATGAAAAAGGGTGGCACTGCCACCCGATTAGTTGAATCGAACAAATTTATGTGCGACGTCGTACCAGAACTTCGCGGTTCGCTTCGCCGGTTTGCCGCGGTGAAAGAACGTATTCACACGCACATCTCGGCAGATCATCTTGTATTGGGCGTAATTATGTTCTTTGCACCGCTCCATCGCCTCACGCATGTCTTCAATGGCCTCTTCAGATCCATTAAGCTGCGGATAGAGGTTGAGAAAAAGCATGGAGAGCAAGAGGTGATGACGCATTAAGCGATAACGCTTTGGATCGGTCTTCTTGAAGGCCATGACGTCGTGAGAGAAGAAGATCAATTCGCCACATCGCACGAAATCGTGGTACTTGCGGATGCAGGTCTCGCGCGTCATCGATTGGCCATCGCGGCCAATAAGATATTGGTATAAAGGCTCATTGAGGTAAGCGACGGACTGCACATATCCTAATGGGGCATAGACGAAATAGTTATCTTCATAAGAGCAATGCTCGGGAAGAACAACCCCCGACTTTTTGATGACTTCGAGGCGATAGATGGCGGAATGGAGGGTCACGTTGTCCTGTATGCGCATATGGAAATGCATCTGCGAGAGCGGGATGGTTTTGCCTTCGGGGAAATATGGGGTAAAGCCGATGCGGGTCGTCGGATTGTCGCGGCCTTGCTGATAGACATAGTCCATCAAGATGAGGTCGGCCTTATTGTCTGCGCTTTGATTCTTGAGGAAAACGATGAGCTTATCGTAGGCGTCAAGATCGACCCAATCGTCGGAATCAAGAACCTTGAAATACTCACCTTGGGCCATCGCGACGGCCGTGTTGATCGCACCGCCATGCCCTTTGTTTTCCTGATGAACTGCACGGAAAATATCGGGATACTCCGCTTCGTAGCGTTTCGCCACCTCAAGCGTTCCGTCCTTAGAGCCATCGTCCACGATGAGTACTTCGGCCTCGACGTGTCCGCGAAGGCTATCTAGAGCATAGTGAAGATATTCCTCGGAATTATAGGAAGGTACGCAGAATGTAATCAGTTTGTTGTTTGTCGTCATCAAAAGGAAGTATTACGCCTTTCCTTCTTGCGCCGCTTTCTTGGCCTTTTCGGCTTTCTTGCGGGCTCGTCCCATCTTGAAGAAGTGATGGAGGCCTTTGAAGAAGTGTCCGTTGAAGACCATGATGAGACCGTCGAGTTGTGCCATGGAGATGGCCGCGCCGGTCATACGAGAGAAGGATCGGACGGGATTATAGTATACACCCATGACAAGGGTATTTGCGGTAGTGCGCTGTCCAATCTTGCGAAGGAACCCGATGAAGAAACGGATGGCCCATTCGGCGAAGCGGCCGACCCAGCCTTTGGCATAACGAAGGTCAGAATATGAGGTATTGTAGTCCACTTCGATGCGGTGACGCTTGATAAAGCGGATGCCTTTTTCGGGGATTTTGTTGCCGAGAATGGCTTCGAATTCCTCGTCGGGAACATCGCGAACTTCGCCGCGCATATAGTGCGGAATCTTGGCGTTGTCATAAGGTTGGGGTGCATCGGTGCCCTTGACCTCGGTCTCGCCTTCAAGAAGGATATCGCGGGAAGAGGAGCCCACATAGACCTGGTAGGTGCCACCTTCGATCTCAAATTTGTTCGTAGCGATGTTGAAATAACGGAAGGAATATTCGTCGAAGGGAATCTCTACTTCCACTTCTTCGCCCGCTTTAATCGCGACTTTCTTGAAGCCCTTCAATTCGTATTTGGGGCGGAAGACAAAGGAGTCTTTCTTGCCGATGTAGAGCTGGGCGATTTCTTTGCCATCGCGATCACCGATGTTTTTGATCTTGAAGCTCACGCCTTTGGGCGAAACTTTGAGATCGCTATAGGAATATTTGGTGTAGCTTATGCCATAGCCAAAGGGGATACGGGCATAGGCGCCAGAGAAGTTGTAATAACGGTAGCCGATGTAAAGTGATTCGCGATACTCGATCTGCGGATCAGATTTGCCGAAATGGTCCGCGCAGGGGCAGTCGACGTAGCCCATCGGATAGGATTCGGCAAGTTTGCCCGAGGGGTTGACCTTGCCCGTAAGGACATTGAGGATCGCGCGAGCACCAGCTTCGCCCGAAAGGTAGGCGTGGAGCAACGCATCGACGCGGGAGACGAAGGGGAGCTCGACCGGAGCGCCGCATTCGAGAATGAGAATGAGCTTCTTCCCCGTGTGATAGAGCGCATTGATCAGTTGACGCTGGTTGCCCGGCAAACGGATGTGGGTACGGTCGATGCCTTCGGCTTCGGTGACTTCGTCCAAGCCACAGAAAACCAAGAGATAGTCTGCCTTTTCCGCGAGTTTCACGGCGTCATCGACGATCTTTTGTTTCCTTTTGCCATAGCGGAGGAAGCCCGGCTCATAGCCAACGACTTCAAGCGGGAATTCCTTCACGCAGTCCATGATCTGGTCGATATGGAGCGGATTGACGACGGAGCTGCCGGCGCCTTGATAACGGGCGTTGCGGGCAAAGTCACCGATGATGGCCACTTTGGCTTTAGCGGGAAGAGGTAGAACGTCGTCTTTGTTCTTGAGCAAAACGAGAGATTCTTCAGCGACTTTCTGAGCAATAAGGTGATGGGCGTCTTTATCAAAGGAACGCGCTCCAGCGTCGATGGCTTTCTTCGCGGTGAGCACCATTTCGAGGATGCGGTCGACGGATTCATCGACGTAACGTTCCTCGATGCGGCCATCTTTCACGGCTTGGAGGACTTCTAAGTCCGTCTCGCCGCCAGAGGTCGGCATTTCGAGGTCACTCGAAGCACGGAGAGCTTCGACACGGTCGTTATCGCCACCCCAGTCGGAGACGACAACACCCTCATATTTCCATTCGTTGCGGAGGATATCGCGGAGGAGATGGGGATGCTCGTTGGCATAGATGCCATTAAGACGGTTATACGAGGTCATCAAGGCAACAGGATTGGATTCCTTGATCGCGATTTCAAAAGCGGTGAGATAGATCTCGCGTAAGGCGCGCTCATCAACGATGGAATCGCTGGTGGTACGACGGATTTCTTGGTTGTTCGCGGCGAAGTGCTTGATGCAGGAGCCGATGCCGTTGCTTTGGACGCCTTTGATGTAACCCGCGGCCATTTTACCGGCAAGGTAAGGATCTTCAGAGAAGTATTCGAAGTTACGTCCGCAAGCGGGGGAACGCTTCATGTTGACGCCCGGGCCAAGAAGCAAGGTGACTTCGGCGGCTAAGGCTTCTTCACCGATGGTTTTGCCCACGCTAAAAGCAACATCCGGATCCCAAGAGTTCGCAACCGTGGCACTGGAAGGCATACACGCTGCAGGGATGGACGGGTTTAAGCCGAGGTGGTCCGCAGCTTTTGCCTGTTTACGTAAGCCCGAGGGGCCATCGCTTAAAAATGCGGCCGGAATCTTATCTCCGATAGGTTCGGTTTGCCAAAAATCAAAGCCCGAAAGTAAAGAGCATTTTTGCTCTAAGGTAAGGGAAGAGATCAACTCTTCGTGTTTTAGCGCCATAGTATGAGCCTCCTTCGCGCATATCTACTAAGATGCTCAAATTATAAGAAAGGGGCGCGCGACATGACAAAGTTTTGCGTAATTTGCTTATTTTTGTGCCCAATTGGTAATCTTAATCGCCTCAAGCTTTCCGAAACGAAAGTATTTGAGCGTCGTTCGATTCAAGATTGAGGTAGGCGCGAACCTTTTGGCCTTTGATGTTCGTTGCTAAAAGATAAGCGGATTTACGCGGCTCGGATAAAGTGAAATGCACCACCACTTCGTTCCGGGAATTGCTCGCGAAATATAAGCCATAAGTCTCGCCGCTACTCTCGATGAGATTGGGTGATCCCGAGCTCTGAATGGGCGCAATATCGAGTTTGGCTAGGCAGGTATACTCTTTGCCCTCGTAGGCAACAATTTGAAGGTCGCGTAGAGCCTTGGGCTGATGTTTTAAGTTTTCGACCGTAAGTTGAAGCCGGACGACTTTCGCGTTTAAGTCCGCGATGCGGCGGGCAAAAATAATGACTTCACTATCTTGAGAACGATAAAGGAACATCGCAAGGCGCACCAAAACGAACAAAACCACCGTACCAAGGACAGACAAGGCAACGGGAAGGATTGGATTTGGTGTTTCAGCAAGGACAAAATAAGTGAAGAGCATAAATTGCACGGTGAAGAGCATACACCACTTTTTGTCTCGTGGCTTCCCTTACGCAGGAAGAAAATCAAAAAACGTCACATTTCTATGCACAACAAATAGAAAAAGAGGCGCGATTTGCTGTTGATTTTGCAAATTTTGCCTCTATTTTGATTTTTAATCGTCGTCGTCTTCGTCTTTGAGCTTTTTAAGCAGTTCGTCCAAGCTCATCAAGGGGCTCGACTTCTTCTCCGGCGGGGTTTCTTCGTCTTTCGCCTCTGCAATCTTATCGAAGGGGTCAAGCGGTTTTTCTTCCTCTGCATCTTCTTCCGGCTCTTCGTTATTTTCCTCAACGATGCCGACATAGATGCGAAGAATATCATTCCACTCATTCGAGAGGCAACGCTTATTGAGGTCGAAGAACTGGAACTGCCCATCGGTCACCGGCATCTCAATCGCCGGGAAGCGACCGAATTGTTCATAACGCGAGATGTCGGGCATAAAGGAGACGAAAGGCCTGCAGCGATGCATCAGGATCAAGGCTTCTGCCCCGCCTTTTTTGCCGATGACTTTGCGGAGGGAAGAGAGCTCTTGATAAGACATCAATGGCTCGTTACTTCCATTCCCACGCACGCCCAGCATGCGCTGAATCTGCTGAATGAGTTCGTCTTCTTTCGTCGCAAGATAGACCCAGTTCAAGCAGTTGGTTTTGATGGTTTCAGCATCTTCCTTATAGGTGGCTCGGAGTTGGTTGTTGGATTGAACAACAAGGAAGAACCTCATATTACGGCTTCGCGCGGCGGTGATCATCGACGGCATGTCGGGAATCTTCGGAAGGTTGGCGAACTCGTCGAGGATGAAGTTCAAGCGACGGGGAATCGCGCCGCCCGGAAGTTTGAAGGACTCCTTGATCATCGTGTTGTAGATTTGCTTCACAAAGCTTGTCGCGATGAAGTGATAAGTGGTGTCTTCATCGGGGACGATGAGGAAGATCGCATGTTTCTGGTCGGGGCGAGCGAGCTCATGGACATCGAACGTGTTATGAGAAGTCACGGCCATCAACGCGCGTGAAGTGGTAAAGGCCGAAACGGCCCCATAGGCGCAGTCGAGGACGCCAGCGAGGGTAGTCGTCGCCGTGCGGCACATGTTGACCGCGGAGAAGAGGTTATTCTTCAGTGAGCAACCTTCGGGAAGGCGATTCACGAATTCAAGGAACGTGATTTCTTCGTCGAGATCGGGATCATAATAGCCGATTGACTGGTCTGCGACTTTAACGCGGTCTAGCATCGTGGAAAGCGAGCCGACGTTGCACTCGCTGATGCTTTGCGCGCCGCGAATCATGAGCTCGACGAGACCATTGAGGAGCTGCTTTGCCGCGATACCCCAACTGGGGGACTTCGAGTCGGCGATGCGGTCGGTTAATGAATTAATAAGCTCGTAAGCGAGATTGAGCCCCGCTTCTTCTTCGCCGTTATGGAATAAAGTCCACGCTTCTCCAAGAGGATTCCAACAATCCGAACGCTTCATGTCGCGGAGGTTCAGGACGTTCACGGTATATCCGCGTTTTGCCAAGAAGCCCGAGGTGAAGTCATAGAGTTCGCCCTTAGGGTCCGCGATGATGAGGTTTTCCCCGGCAAGAGCAAGCGTATAAATCGTCGGAAGGATTAAGGTGCGGCTTTTCATTGAGCCGGTAGAGCCAAGGATTAGGGTGTGGTAATCCTGGGTATCGCCATAGATGGTTTTGGTGTCGGAAATAAAGGGCATGCCACCGGTAGGAACGTCCGCCCCATCGGCATCGGAGATATCGACGCGGGTGAGCATCGCCTTCATTTCATCGGGCGTAGCAAAACGGTTTTCAAACGCGGTGTCGCCAACGTAATTTAAGAAACGGTAATTGTATTTCATCGTGTCTCCCCCTTAAGCCACTAGGCCAAGACGCCGACGCGGTTTTTGGCCAAACGCTTTCGTCCACCTGCCGTCAGGTAAGAAAGCGGCGCTATTTTGTTCGTTGAGGGCATAACTAAGTTCCGCTTGGTCCTTCAACGCGTAATACGCCATATCTAACGCCATCTGGCGGATGGACTCTTCACCATCCGCGCCAGGAGTCTTTAATACCATGGCTACCGTCTCCCGTAATTTGGGACGGAAGGCGTCATCGAGGCTAAATCCATATTCACGAAGGTGATTCTCGAGTTGTTCCAATGCGCGGTCCGCATCCTTATAAACCATATTGATTCGCTGGATGCGCATGCCGATGTCGATGCGACGGAACGCTTCATCGCTCGCGCCTCCTTGGCCGGTACGATCCAGGAATACCGCGAGGGTTCGATCATCGATCGTATCCATATAAGAAAGGAAATCGAGGAACTTCGGTTCGCCGATATGGTCTCCCTCGACCCATTCCGTAATATCCACGACGAGAATGCCGCCAAAGGGATGCCCAAACTTCGAAAGCTCATGCTCCACCGCGCCATAGAGGAGGCGGAACGACTCGAAAGTCGAAGTCTCGGCTGGAGAATATTTCAAATAGAAGGAATAGACCTTACGCAAGCCATCGAATTCCAATAGTTCGGAACGCTCAAGCTCTCCCGCAAGCGTGAGGAACAAGCCCTCGAAGTCGAATCCTTCGTCGGCAGTCAGATAGTAATTGGGGAGGGGCACTTTGACGTCGCGGTCTTTTTGCCTTTCCGCAACCCTACGCCATTCCTCCACCAGTTGGGCGATTTCTTCAAATCCCGGGCGGGTAATCATTTCTTCAAGTTCCATGTGGGACCTCCTTGTCGTTGGTTTCTTCATTATTGTTCTTTACATCAAGCGATAACTCCAGGCGGTTGAAGTTATCCTTGTCGAACTTGATTTTTTCTAAATCGCTGGGGTTTTGCGAGGCAATTCCCATAAAAACGTTATATAGATCATAGCAAATGGTGTGGTAATCAATCCAATGCATCGGTGCGATGCAGTTATGGTGTTTGAATACCTCGTTCTTACTCACCATCGGTCTCCAGCCATCGGCAATATGCTTTCGGGTCCACCGCTGATGCTCGATGCGGGCGAGGTCCGTGAAGAAAACGTTGAGGCTGAGGGAGCGGTCGTATTGGGCGAATAGGTGCGAATACACCGGCGCGAAATGGTAGGCATCGGCGGAGCTGACTCTCTTCCACAAAGTTAAGCCATACCACTGCTGCTCCGATTTTGCGAAGTACTCCGCGCCACGAAGCGTATATTTTTGGCTCGCCAACTGTAACGCAGATTCGGGAATCGCCACATCCGCAAAAGCGCCCCCAGTACGGAAATATAGGTGGGCGGAGAGGTTGAAATCGTAGGTCTCTTTATTCAGATTCCCCGATTGGTCATAGGCTCTTGAACTAACCTTCCCATAGACGTAGTTATAATCGATGGAACGACGGTCTTCGAGAATGCTGCCGCAGGAATAAATGTCCTCATTGTTGCCGATGATGATCACGCGCACTTTTCCAAAGTCGATCACCTGGGGACGAGGCGAGGCATCTTGGCGATTAAACCCGGTGACGAGGTTATTGTTCTTTTCGTCCCAAACCGCGACGAAAATCGTAATCTTATGAGGTAATTCGAGCGATAAGAAATGGGCCGCAAGGTCATTAGTGACGCGGATATTGGTATAGTCGTCGCCAGAAGCAACGGCAACATAATTGGGGTACTTTTGGTACGGGTTGATGCGTCCGCTTGGCTCCGGCGCATTCTCTGGTGGGAAAAGCAAAGGAATCATCTTTTCGCTTCCCGCCGCGTAACTATGGAAGACGAAGCACGGGAAGGGGATTTCCCGATACATCGCGCGATGAAGCTCGTCCGTAGTACCTAATTTAACGTTAAATCCCTTCGCGGTATCACACTTCTGGATTTCCTCAAAATTCAAATCGGGATATTTGGCATAGTATTGATCAAAGATACGATCGAACTCCTGCTCGTATTGCGTCGCGATATCTTCGCGCGATGTCGGTTCACTGACGCAGACAGAAAGAGGCATTTCAAGGCGGGTAAGGCCAACGAGAGAGTCCGCGGATTTCGGATCAAAGACGTCACAGAGGAACGTAGCGCCGTTCCCCTCGTGGTCCACGTAAGAGCTGAAGCAATAAACGGCTTTGACCAACGATTGGCCGGTGGTGCCGAATCCGAAGGACCACATCCAGGTCTGCTTCGGGTCCGGAATCACGCCGTCTTTTTCCGAAAGGACAAAGTCCTGAGCTTCGCGAGCGATGGCATCGGCTTCGTTCCAAACATGGACGGAGAACGGCTTGGCGTCGCGGGCACGAGCGATGAGCTGCTTCGAGGGCACCTCCGCGTGAGAAGAGACGTCGGATTCTCTAAGCAGCAAGCCTTTCGCGTCCACAAGAGAGAAGAGAGAGTAATATTCGTCTTCGAGCTTCGCGATTTTATCTTGGTAAACCTGATAATCCACTTTGCGCTTGGTCAAAATGTAATAAGAGATATGCGCATCGCCAAGGTGGTTGTTCTGCCAATACAGGCGTTCGACGCGGCGTTTGGCGTCGAAGAGCCGATCTTCCCGCGCTTGGGAATCAAGGTGCTGAGCGCGGCGCGCCGCACGGCGTTTTGCCGCTTCGATCTTCTTGCTCAGCTCGTCGTCTTCCTTCTTGAGCTCCTTTCGGAACGAATCGCGAAAACTCGACTTTTCCGGAGTGTCCGCCACTGCGGTGCAGTCTAGGAAATAAGTGCCTCGTTCAATGTAGAGCCGATTGTACTTACGCATCCGCTCCATCCGGTTATGGATGTCGAGCAACACGAAGTCCATGTTCTCTTCTTCGTTAGGGATATGGTCGTCGTCGGAGTCGAAAGCGAATACCGTGATGGACTCCCAATTCGGGAGGCGATGGCGTGGCGAATGCAGACCGACTTTTTCCAAAATGGTGTCGGTTTTGCGGGCGGAAACGGACCAATATACGTATCCATGCGCCATCACTTCAACGCACTTTGGATCATGGCGGTCAAACGGCTCAAGAGCAGAGCCGCAGAAGATGATGAGCTTGTTATGGCGCGGTTGGTCGCGGTCCTCTTCCACCAACGAAGAAGCCAGATTGAGCGTCTCATCATTTAAAGCAGTGAAGATATAGATTTGCTTTCCTTTGGTGCGAAGGAAAAATAGCAAGATGCGGGAATAGAACTCATAAGCGGCCTTTGAAGCGATCACCGAAATGAAGATCAAGCCGGCGATGATGGAGGTACCGTAATAGAAGGCAATATAGACGACGCTGCTGCTCACCGCTTCATAGGCGAGTCCCTCAAATTGAAGTCCGCCAAAAGTCGCGAAAAGAGAAGACAAAATGAACTGCGTCACCGCGGAGAAGGTCGGTTCGTAATTGGGCCCAAGTTCCAAAGTAGTGACCTGCGCCAGCGTGATGGCCTTAAAGATCCAGCTCAAAAGGAACACGATGGCAACGGTGATTACCTCAACCATGTATTTAGAACGGGGCTTTCTGCGTCGAATGACGAGGTAGAGGAGCATCGTGATGGCAAAGCCACCCATAATGAAGACGACAGCAAAAAGGATGGAGGCCGCGTATCGCGTGGCAACGGGCCACGTATTGATCCAATCGCGCAGAGCAGAAGAAGTTAGGCTAATGATAAATAACGTGGCATACACCGCGACAAACGTGACAATCGCGAATTTTACGCCGAACTTTACGTCCCTGAGGCTTCGCCAAACATTGGCAGCACCTGTTTTGAAGCGGGACCAAAAGAAGGACGCGCGAGATCTTGGCTTTGAAAATGAGTCATTCAAATGCATCGCTTAGCCCCCAGTGATGCCTTATGGCAATAACTAATTGTATGGGATTCCCCTTTAAGCGCAAGCGTTAACGCCCGAAAAGTCCGATTCCACCGTACAAAAAATCAAGTCTCGCCAAGGGCCACCGATGCGGTATCATTAATTTAATACATTAGGGGGTACTCATATGGCCGATAACAATGGAGGTTCCTTGGCGTTTCCTTTAGTTTCCACCGCTTTGGTTGAGGAATTCCAATCCGAACGCAATTTGCTTATTTGCGAGGACATCAATGATGCTTTGGCACTTCGCATCATGCTCGTCTTGCGTCACTTAGATAACGAATCCAACGATCCGATTTACCTTTACATCAACTCACCGGGAGGCTCCGTCTCTGCAGGTCTAACCATCATTGACAACATGAAGCTCGTCAAATCGCCCATCTACACGGTGTGTTATGGGCTCGCCGCATCGATGGCCGCGTTGATTTTTGCCGCTGGCGAGAAAGGCCACCGCTACATCCTTCCGCATGGCGAAGTCATGATCCACCAGCCTTGGCGTCAAATCCAAGCTGCCTTTAACCAGAGCGACTTTGAACGCGAAGGAAACCGCTTCAAGAGACTTCGCGAAACGCTGGAAAAGATTCTTGCCGATGCCTCAGGACGAAGCCTAAAAGAAATGCACGACGCATGCGAGCACGACAACTTCCTTACCGCAGAAGAAGCCGTCGAAATGGGTCTGGCCGACATCATCTTAAAATAAGCCGAAAAGTTTCAAGGTCCGTATTAAATCAAGCGGGCCTTTTTAACTCAGTTCTTAAGTAAATCGCCAACATGAAGTATCGTTGGTTCAGGAAAAGCGTTGTTTTCCTTTTTCGCGACGCAAAAGGCATAGTCGCCAGAAACCCATTGCTGCAGATAGTATTTCTCGCCTTGGTACGCACATCTATTTTTTTCAAGCATCGAAAGGCCAATATGCACAGGGTCCTCAATTCCTCGGCCGAGGCATTTGCCCACCGCTTCTTTTCTAGTCCAAGCTAAGGCGAAGTCCATTTGGTTGAAAATGAATGCGGCTTCTTCAGGGGTGAACGCCGCTTTAGCAATCGATAAATCGCAACGAGAAATACATTCAATATCGAGTCCGATTTCCTCATTATCCACGTAAATCCCAACCCAATTTCCAGAATGAGACACGTTGAAAAAAGATTTTCCATCAATGTAGGGTTTCCCACGTGAGCCAAGATGAATTTCGCCTTGGCCTACTTCATTACGAATCAATATTGAGGCAACGGCGGAACGGATTTGGTCTTCTTCACGTAGATATCGGGTCGCCTTGGCGTGAGATTGAGGATCGAGCCGAGCCAAAAGAAGCCCTTTATTGACTTGGGGAAAGTTAATTTCTACCAGAACGATCTTACCCATGGGCACTCTCCTTAAAGGAATCGGTTTCGCGGAATCTATGATACCTGTGGTTTGCTGTAGCGTTCCATGTTTTTTAGGGCATCAAAGCCAATCCTGGATAACGTTTTATTTCTTTTTCCCTTTTCCTAAAGCTAACTCTCGGGACTCTTCAATCCGTTGGATTAATAATTCCTTCGGCGTCCGCTCGTCCAGGACGACGCTGACCCAGGACTTTTTGTTGAGATGATAGGCAGGAAAAATGCATTCGTTATCAATGAGGGAAGCGTCGCCGCGAAGCGCAATAATCGACTCTTTCTTATCTTCTTCCAAACCGAGTTTCCTTAAACTCACGCGCATAATAACGGCATACCACTTGCGGTTGTCTTTGCGGCGCAGGATGCAGTTCTCATCGTGCCATAGGTATTCCAATTCTTCTTGGTACTGCTCCAAGCAATAATCGCGGACGAAAAAGAAGTTCGGCGTCGTGTGATCGCCTTGAATGTAGCAATGCTCTTTGATGTCCTTAATCACGGATTTCACTTCTTCGCGGATGGCTCCGACATAGTCTCCATGAACGGAAGGGAGTTTGTATAAAACATAGGGTTCCTGAGTCTCGAAATCGATAACTTTTGAATCCATGGTCCCGCTATTTTCAATTTTGATGTGCAACTCAAAATCGCCGTTGCATATCCTCTTTATATATAAATAGTCATCGCCATCGCGGTGAAAACCATAAGGTATCAGTTCGGCTTCTTTTAGGCGCGCATTGCCCAGTAACCCAGATTCATATTCCGACATATGTGTAATTGTAACGGCATGGGAAGGAAGTGAAAACAAGGGTCATTGATTCGCGCGTACTTCTGCGCGGATATGTTCAATATATTAAAAAGGAGGTGGCAGGACGGAAGGAAAAGAGTAGAATATCCCCGCTGATAAGCAAAGACGTCGCTGGCCCCCTGGTGGAATGGTAGACGCGATGGACTCAAAATCCATTATCTGATGAGGATGTGTCGGTTCGAGTCCGACGGGGGCCACCACCAAGTTCAGTAAGACCTGCTCAATTGCAGGTTTTCTTTTATCAACACGATATGGTTTTCCAACCGAATGCCCAAAATATAGTCAGTTTATGTTGCATCGACATAAATCGGCGCATTTTGTGTGCATTTTTATTACGTTGTCTTTATGATGTTAAATGCCACATTAGCCGAAACGCAATTCTAAGAAATGGAACAGCTCGCGC
>JAFVCC010000111.1 GCA_017479485.1 Bacilli bacterium | reverse complement strand
CCTCCGAAAAAGGGGTCCCTTCCAAGAAAGGCGGTAGGCAAGAAAAGGGGGAAGTACAGGAAGGGACAAAGGGGCTCGGATTAAGCCGAGTCCCCCCCATTTTCTTTAGTCGATTTTGGAAAGTCCCCCCAAAAAGTTTAGAGCGCCTGTTAAAATAAGGCATACAATACCTCCGTCGAACAGTCGTATTGTAGCAAAAGTGGCGATTTCCGGCGATTTCGTCACTTTTTTCATAATAAAAGGAGCTGTCTACTCACCTATTGGTTTTCGAACAGCCCCATTTCATCATTGCCGGAGTAGTGGCCTTAAGATCATTTGCTGGCGTCAATAAGAGCCTGGATCTTCGCGTCCATCGCGGCGTTTTTGTTTTTGGTCCACTTCACGGTGTCGCCGAAGCTAATCGCGATATAGGCGCGCTTTTTGCCCGCGAGGTCATTGTTGTCGTTAAGGAATTCGGAAAGCTTGTCGCCTTCGATTCCGGCATATAGTGCCGCGGCGGCTTGGAAGCCCGTATCGGTGGGGGCCTCGGTGACGTAGACGAAGTTGAAGGTGTCCGCAGCGGTTAACGTCGAAGAGCATGCAAGCTTAGCGGAGGCGGCAAGGTCGAGGGTCTCGCTCGCTTTAGAAAGCGCCGCGTTGCCATAGGTGAAGCGCGCTTCGCCGACGTCGAAGAGCTCGATGACGACCTTATTGTCCTCGACCCAGTCGAGGTAAAGCGCGGAAGCGGGGGCGACGGAGGCCTCACTCGAGGCGGCGGGAGTGACGGAGGAGGAATTGCCGCCGCAAGAGACGAGCATCGCCGCGGCGATAAGGAATAGGGGAAGAGTACGTTTCATAATAATGAAGTTCCTTTCTGGTTTGGGGAAATGTTAACCGATGGAGCGAAAAATAATAGAGACAAAATGATCGATATCCTTTGGGAGAAATGCTATGCCCAAAAAGTTTTTCTTTCCGAAAGATAGCGGGATCTTTAATGGCGATGAAGATTATATGCAACAAAATATATCTCTGATGTGAAAAGACGTTCTATGACGATATTCTATGATGGAAAACCAATAGAAATTCACTCATTAATTCAATGGATAGCGGTGGCGAGAAACCAAAAAAGCTAAACCATCAATCCATATCCTGCTTTCGCCATGGCTAAGCCCCTTCTTTGCTTAGAGGCAAAAGGATCTCGAGGCGGAAGAGATTGGCGACGCGGCTGATGCGCACCTGCCCACGATAACGCTTCGCGAGGTATTCCATGCTGCGGATGCCATATCCATGGTAATGGGCGTCGGTTTTATTGCTTTGGGTGGAAGCGGAGGATGCGGGATCAAAGGCGTTACCGACTTCGATGGTAAGGGTCTTGCCATCGTTACCGATATGGAGGGAGACCATCCGCTCCTCTTTCTTCAGGTGGAGCGAGGCTTCAAAGGCATTATTTAAGGCGTTTGCGAGCATTGCGTAAAGGTCTTCTTCCTTAAGGCGGTCAAGATAAGCGACGTCGGCGAGGTATTTGAAGGGGATCTCCTTCTGCTTCGATTCGAGCATCTTCTGGTAAAGGATGGTGTCGAGGATCTCGTTGCCCGTATGGATGGAGGAGTCGTAGACCTCGATGGCTTGCCTTAGTTCCTCAATTTCGGCGCTGGTGAGCTTGCTTTCGATGCCCGAGAGGTGGTGCTTGAGGTCATGGCACTTCATGTTGATCGCGTCGATGCTTGAGCGCATCTCCTCATAATGCTTCTTTTCTTCGCGAAGAAGCCGCTCCGTCACTTCCAGCTCATGGCTCGTCCGGCTTTGCATTAGTAGCCCCGAACGAAGGAGCAGCAAGAAGCCATAGATGATGCCGATCAGGACATTGGAGATGGCGCCTAAGGCGAAATCGTTTTGCTGGAATTCGCGGGCGAAGTTGCCCACGATGGTCTGGAAAAGCACGGCGGCGATGGCCAAAGCGATCGCGCGGGGGAAGGACTTTTGGTCCATCAAGGCCTCGCGTCGGCGCAAGAAGATGTAGATTAGGGAGAGCAAGGCGGCGTGGATGGCCCAATAGATCAGCCAATCGTACCATAAGGGCGAGGCGTTGCCGAAGAAGGAAATGGAGGTGAGGTCATCGATGCCGCATAAATTGAGCACCAAGACGAAGATCTTCCCCGATACCCCTTTGGCGGCGACGATGCCCGTGAAGCAAAGGAAGATCTCGGCGGGGTGCTCGTCATAGCAAAGGAAGAGCAACCCAATGAAGGCGGCTTGCTGCAATAAGGAGCAAGTTACGCGACTATAGATGCCACCCATCTCCGTGCGGATCAGGGCAAGGACGACGCTGAAAAGCAAGATGAAAGCAAAGCCGAGCAATAAGCGAAGCACGTAGTAGGGGCGCTTTTTCTTATAGAAGGTCAACGCGACGAAATAGAGGAAAAGCGTGATGGCTTCTTGGCCGTAGACGATCGTGGAATAAGTATATTTTCCAAGGAACGATAGGGGCATTATCGGTATTTTAAGCTAAATGCGGCGAAGAAGCTCTTTTTCTTCGGCTGCGAAATCTGCAATGTGGTTCCGTTGCGGAGGAGGCAAAGGTAGCCTTCCACCCGCTCGACGTAAGAGAGGTTGACGAGGTAGCACTGGTTGCAGGAAGCAAACCCATAAGGGCCGAGCTCCCCTTCGACCTTGCGTAACGAAGCAAGCCGCATATAGTCCCCGACGCGGGTGTGGTAGCAAACGCGGTGGTTGGGGAGAGTCTCGACGTAATAGATGTCGTTGACCCGGATGCGGTTATATTCGCTCTTGAAGGAGATGACGATGGTTTCGTCGCGGTTTAATTTGGAAAGCACGCGCGTGAGGGAAAGGGCGAAATCGGTGTAGCTGATGGGCTTCAGTAGATAGTCGCTCGCCTCGACTTTATAGGAATCGACGGCGTATTGGGCTAAGGAAGTGACGAAGATAAGCGCGACGTCGCGGTCTTTCTCCCGCAGCATCTTCGCCGCGTCCATGCCCGAGATATAGGGCATGCGGATGTCCATGAAGATGAGGTCGTAGTCGGCCTTATAGTCGGCGAGGAAGCTGACGGCGTTATGGAAGACGCTGGTGGAAAAAGCCTCGCCCCGCTCCGATGCAAAGCGGTCTAAGTGGGCGGAAAGGGCGCTCACTTCGCTATCTTCATCGTCAAGTATCGCCACGCGTAACATAAACGTATTTCGCTCCGGTTAGCATAATTTTTCCATCTTCTCGCCTAAACGTGAAGCCTCCGCCAAATTCTCCGCTTTTCTTACCCTAAATTAAGGCCGCCCTTAATATTTGCCTGCGGAATAGGGGAATCGGGCAAGAGCCATAATTTAGGGTGGGCACCTTCCTATAATGAGGCCAAATGGAAGCGCTTACCTTCCATGAAATAAGGAGAAAACACCCATGAAATCCATCCGTTCCCTCGTCCTTGCCGCCAGCAGCATCCTCTTACTCGCAAGCTGCGGTGGCAACTCATCCACCCCCGCAGGCGACTCGAAAGATAGCGCCTCGGTCGCCCCTGGAGCCTCTTCCATCGCCCCCGAAGCTTCTTCCGCCACCCCCGAAAGTGCCAAGCTCACCGCCGTCTATGGCGCGACTTCCTACCGCTTCATGTCCGCCTATCCCGGCTACACCTTCAAGCAGGTGACCTTCCTCGCCGAAAAGATCGAGCTCTATAGCGACAATACCTACGTCTTCACCATGGACGCGAAGAACCTCTCCGGCGCCCTCACCTTCGATCCCGAGGATAGCGGCGACCAAAACGCCGTCTGCAACGACCGCGGTCAGACCGTGACCGCCTATTACGGCACCTATTCCGCCACCGAGGAAGAAGGCATCATCACCGTGACCTGCGCCGCCCCGAATAAAGGCTATACCCTCGCTACCGGCAACGTCACTTCCGGCGCCGGCACCCTCGAGGGCGCATCCAAAGTCAAAGGATTCGAGCTTTCCGTCGACGCAGAGACCCGCGCCTTCGATTACCTTGCCCCCGAAGCCGATGGCGAAGATAAGCTCGGCGTCCCGACCGACCTCGTCGCCTATGGCTCTGGCAGCTATCGCTTCATGTCCGCTTACCCGGGATATACCTTCAAGCAAGTGACCGGCATCACCGAGACCGTCGTCCTTGGCAAAGACAAGACCTATACCCTTACCGTCATGTCCAAAAACCTCTCCGGCGCCCTCACCTTCGACCCCGAAGATAGCGGCGACCAAAACGCCGTCTGCAACGACCGCGGCGCGAGCTACCTCGTCTACTATGGCTCCTATACCGAGGAGACCGAAGAAGGCATCAAGACCTTGAACCTCGCCGCCCCGAGCAAAGGCTATTCCCTCACCGTCGGCAACGCCACCCAGGGCACGGGCTACTTCGAGATCCCAAGCGAAGGCCATGCCCTCCCGACCGAAGGCACCGAACTATCCGTCGACGTCGAGACCCTAAGCTTCGATTTCGTCGCCATCCAATAATCCTTAAGGAGACACGCGCATGAAGAACAAAATGCCTTTGCTGCGCGGCTTGGCGGCGAGCTGCTCCCTCGTCATGGCCACGATGGCCTTCTCCTCGTCCCTCCTCTTCAAATGGGAGGGGCAGGTGTCCATCGCCCTTGGCACCTTCGGGGGCAACGTCTCCACCGACGGCACCTATAGCGTCGATTACCCTTCCCGCGAGGAATACCTCAAAGCCAGCGACGCCCACGACGTCCAAACCGAAGAAGAAGGGGCTGTCTTGCTCCGCAACTGCAATAACGCCATTCCCCTAAAATCCTCCGAGCGACGCGTCACCCTCTTTGGCCGCAATTCCGTCGATGCCTATTACCGCGGCAATTCCGGCGGATCGGCCTTCGATGAGTCGCGCCGCGTCACCTACGAAAACGCGTTACTTGACGCCGGATTCGTCCTTAACCCCACCCTCCTAAACGCCTATAAGTCCTCCGACGTCAGCCGCATCAAAGTGGCGGTGGAGAACAAGCAGGGCGCTAAGTCAAGCATCGGCGAACTCCCTTCTTCCTTCTATACCGACGACCTTAAAGCCTCCTACGATAGCGACTATAACGACGTCGCGATCGTCCTCTTCGCCCGCGAAGGCGGCGAAGGGCGCGACCTCTTCTATGAGGATGCGGATGGGGTGAGCCAACTCTCCCTCCATCAGTCCGAAGAAGACCTCCTCCGCATGGTCAAGGATTCGGGCAAATTCAAGAAGACCGTAGTTCTCATCAATAGCGCATACCCGATGGAACTTGGCTTCCTCGAGAAAGAAGAATATGGCGTCGACGCCGCCTTATGGATCGGCGGGCCAGGCTTAAAAGGCTTCACCGGCGTGGCGAATCTGCTCGTGGGTAAAGCCGACCCTAGCGGCCACCTCGTCGACACCTTCGCCGAGAATTCCCTCTCTTCCGCCGCCGCGCAAAACGCGTTTGACTATGGCCGCTTCAGTAACCTCGCCGCCAATTACCTCATCGAGGCCGAAGGTATCTACGTCGGCTATAAATATTACGAAACCCGTTACTTCGACCAGGTGCAGGGACTCCATAACGCTAGTAGCGGCAAAGGCGCCTTCATGGGCGCGAGTTGGGACTACGCCAAAGAAGTCGCCTACCCCTTCGGATATGGCACCTCCTACGCCCGCTTCAGCAAGACCCTCAAGTCGGTCGAATGGAACCGCGAGACCCATAAGGTCAAAGCGGTGGTGAACGTCCGTAATGAGGGCGTCGCCGAAGGAAGCGCCTATGAAGGCAAATCCAAAGCCGCCGTGCAGCTCTACGTCTCCCTCCCTTACGCGGAAGGCCAGGCCGAGAAAAGCGCGATCAACCTCATCGACTTCGGCAAGACGAAGCTCTTAGGCAAAGGCGAAGAGGAGGAGATCACCATCGAGACGAGCGACTACATCTTTGCCACCTACGACCAAAATGCCGCTAACGGCGCGGATTCGAGCAAGAAAGGCTGCTACCTCTTCGATGAAGGCGACTACTATTTCGCCCTCGGCGAAGACGCCCATGACGCCCTCAATAACGTCCTCGCGGGCATGGGGAAAAGCGGGATGGTGGACGCGTTTGGCTTACCTTCGGTGGGCCAAGTTAGCAAAGCCATAAAGGTCACCCTCGCGGAAAAAGACGACAAGACCTACGCCAAAAGCGCCCTCACGGGCAACGTGGTGAGCAACCGCCTCGAGGCGATGGACCTAAACCATTATCTTCCCGGCACGGTCACCTATTTGACCCGCAGCGACTGGAACACCTTCCCCATAACTTACCGCGACATCGAGGCAAGCGCGGACCTCATCTCTCTTCGCGCCAGCACCTCTTATAGCAAGCCCTCTGACGCCCCCGATTACGCCTCCATCCAAACCGGCGTCGACGCGGGCATCAAGTTCTACCAGATGCATGGCGTCCCCTTCGATGATCCGAAATGGGACACCTTCGTCGACCAGTTGACCATCTCCGACATGACCGCGATGGTGGGCGAGAACTTCGGCCAACCCGCCATCGAATCCATCGGCAAGCCCAAGAATTCCAATAGCGACGGCCCCTGCGGCCCGCAAGGAAGCCAAGTCACCGTCCACGTCAACGAAGTGGTGGCCGCCGCGACCTTCAATAAGGAGATATTGCGCGACCGCGGCCTCTTCATCGGCCAAGATTGCATCTATAACGGCATCACCCAGATCTGGGGGCCAGGCTGCAACATCCACCGCACCCCGTTTTCGGGACGAAACTTCGAGTACTATAGCGAAGACAGCACCATGTCCTACATCTGCTCGGCGATCCAATGCAAAGCCATGCAGGAGAAGGGCACCAACGCCGCCCCGAAGCACTTCACCGGCAACGACCAAGAGACCAACCGCTCGGGCTTATGCCTCTTCGCCTCGGAACAAGCCTTCCGCCAAGGCCCGTTAAAAGGCTTTGAGGGAGCCTTCACCGAAGGCGGCGCCCTCGCCACCATGATGTCCACCAGCGACGCCGGACCGATCGACTTCTATAGCTACGCCCCCGTCCTCACCGACATTCTCCATGGCGAATGGCACTTCAACGGCATCACCATCACCGACTCCGTCGCCTCTTGGGGTACTTCCAACCGCACCATCGAGTGCTTCGCCGCCGGCTCCGACACCTTCAACGCCCGCGCCGCCTGCGGCACCGAGCTAAAGAAGTACGTCGTCCAGAAGAAAGACGGCTACCTCCTCGCCAAGTTAAAGGAAATGAGCCATCGCTTCTTCTATGCCATGGCCAATTCCAACCTCATCAATGGCTTAAGCGAAGATACGGTCGTCAAGGAAGAGACCCCCTGGTGGAAGACCGCGACCATCGCCGTTAATGCCGGATGGGGCGTCATTACCGGCGCGACCATCATCGGCACGGTGCTGCTTATGTACCTGCCGCGCAAGAAAGGGGAATAAGACATGAAAAGCTTCATCCTCAAGAACCTCCTGAACTTCATCGCCGCGGGGTTACTCGTCATCGTCGACGTGCTCTACATCGCCTTAAATAACGGCGACCATACCTTCGTGTGGCTGACCTTCATCTTGGCATTAGTCGCCGCGGCGATCTTATCTCTAGGCGCCTTCGCCCCGAAATTCCTCCGTCCTTATGTGCCCTTACTGGCCTCGTTTGCCATGGCCTTCGCCTTCGCTAACGAGTTCTACGTCACCTTGGAGACCCTCTCCGACGTATGGAACGGCGTCACCTTCATCGGTGGCAACGCGACCATGGGCGTCACCTTCACCATCCTCTTCTTCCTCCTCGCGGTAGTGGTCATCGTCTCTTGCTTCCGTAAGGACAATAAAGAAGAAGCCAAATAAGCCAAGCCCTGAGCAAAGGGGACAACCTCTTAAGGAATAACGGCCAAAACGTTCTTGATGCGATGCGTCAAGAACGTTTTTTTGATACTCATAATAGGAAAAATTGGATAAAAACTATACAGTGTATAGAAATCGTTTCGGCCTGTTGGCGTCCCTCCCGTTATCAGGGAATGGAAGCAACGAACCATAAAATAGATCTCGTTCATCGCAGAGCACCAACATCGTTAGAGTGGAGATTCCGGTATGACTATAGGAGGGCACTCGGATGCGATGCGCGCCATGATGCTCCAAGCAGAGCTTTGGCTAGAGGCGCATATTGCGAAGTGAAATCGCGAGCCAAACAAGATCAATATATAATTCAATTATATTGGAGGATTTAGCTATGATCATCCGCGCATCCGCTGACATACGCACCGATTACAATTCCGTTATTGATGAATGCAGGCAGACTGGAGAGCCTGTTTATTTAACGAAAAACGGTCAGGGCGATGCGGTGGTCATGGATATCGCGTCTTTTGAACGGCGAGAGCAAATTCTTCGTGCCCAGCAGATGGTCTTAGAGGCATATATCGATATTTTATCTGGGACAAAAACATTCACCACCGATGAGGTAAAAACGGTGATGAATCAAATCATCGAAGGGGAATAAAGCGGATATATATGGTGCAATGCCTGGAAAATCTATACATTGTATAAACAATTTTTCTGCCTCCAAAAAGCTTGGCCGTTATAAGAGAATGGAGGTAAATCACCATGAAAACCATTCTCATCATTGTGGCCATCACCGCCGTCGCCCTCGTGGGTTTTGGGGCGGCCTACGCGATGGTCAACGCCACCGTCACCCCGCCAAGTGGGGCAACCCTCGTCTCCGAGGATCCTAACGCCCTCACCGCCGCCATCGCCGGCGAAGTCAATTTCCCCGGCACCTACGTCCTTAAACCCGGAGCGAGCATGCTCGACCTCATCAACGCCGCCCAAGGAACAACCGGCAACGCCGACTCCCTCGCCTTCAACACCGATTACGTCGTCGAGAACAAAGGCTCCTATTTCATCGCCCCGCTTTACGATAACTCCAATACCTGCTCCAACACGCCCATCATCAAAACCAACATCAACGCCGATGACGTCGATACCCTCCAAAGCGTCGCAGGCTTCACCAAAACCGTCGCTAACGCCATCGTCTCCTACCGTAGCTCCGCTCCCTTCAAAGCCATCGAAGAGATTAAGAACGTCTCCGGCATCGGGGCAGCGACGTACGAGAAAGTGAAGGCGAAGATCACCCTCCGCTCGGCCTAAGATGGGCGTTTTCTTCGCGCTTCTAGGGGCGACCATCGGACTATGGCTTGGCCATGGGTTTGAGATATTTCGATTCCTTTTCTTGCTCCTGGGTTTTGCCTTTGGCTTATTTTGGGCGAGGCAAAAGGAAGGGGTTATCCCCTTTCTTGTGGGCTTTGGGGTAGGGCTATTTATCGCCGCGATCGAAACCTTATGGATTTTGCCCGAGGGTAAGGTATCTCTATACGCCATGGTGGTGCGAAGCAAAGAGAATTACGCCATCGTCACCACCGGCTTCCACCGATATTACCTTTCCTTATCCAAGAACACCCTGGAAGTAGGGGACATCGTCCATTTAGAAGGGAAGCGAAGCGCGCTCCTCTTGGCCAACTACGAATCGCGCTTCGACTTCGCTTCCTACCTTGATGAGCTTGGGGTGAAGCAAGAGGTCGCCGATCGTTCGCCTCAGGTGCTTTTCTCGAATCCCTTTCGTTTCCGCGCGTATCAGAAAAGCTTCCTCTCCCATTTTGATGCGGACGCTCGGGCGCTACTTGATAGTCTGCTCTTTGGTAACAAGGACTATTCCTCTTCCCTCATCGAAAGCGCGGGGGAGATGAACGTCCTTTTCGTCCTCTCCACCTCGGGGCTATTCTACCAATGGATCCTCGCCGCGTTTGAACGCGTCATCGGTATCTTTTTCTATAAGAAGAAAGAGCTACTGACGCTATTGTTCGCGTCTTTGTTCCTTCCGTTTGGACTTGCGAAAGTTGGCCTACTTCGCGTCTTTTTCATGCGCCTGCTTTCTTACTTATATACTTTCGTATGGAAGCGCGAAACGCCTTATTTCAACCGCCTGGGCATCGCGGGAATCGCGATTCTCTCCATCGATTTCCATTACGCTTTCTCTAGCGGTTTTCTCCTCGGATATGGCATCTCGATGCTGCTTTTTTGCCTGGCGCCGCTAATCCGCCATAAGAGGAAGATCGTCATGAAGGCGCGCTCCTACGCCATCCTTCGCCTCTTCCTATTTCCGTTAAGCATGCTCTCGGGGAAGTGGCATCTTCTTGGGGCGGCGTTTTCCTTATTGCTCGCGCCGCTAGGGTTTCTGGTGCTTCTACTTGGCTACCTAAGCCTCCTCACCATACCCTTCACCGCCGTCCTCAATCCTCTTGGTGTAGCGGTGCGCTCCATCTTGGAGAAGCTGCAGTCCATCGACCTCGCCCTTCCTTTCCCTCCGCCTAGCGTTCTCTTCCTCGGAGCATTTTACGTGCTTTTCTTCCTCGTCGCCTTTTTGTCGGAACTACAGGCCAGATACCTTCGCCGCGTCATCATCCTCTCCTTCTTAGGAATCTACGTCGCCTCGCTTCTCCCTATCGTGCCCTTATTCACCCAAAGCGTCAGCTTCATCAACGTGGGGCAGGGGGAT
>JAFVCC010000018.1 GCA_017479485.1 Bacilli bacterium | reverse complement strand
TTCTTCCGCGACGTACTGACGCGGCATTTCCGAATCAAGATGACGATGGAGGCAATATATAGGGAGAATTGCCAGGCATTAAGAACATAGAAAAGCCAGCCATGGGAGTAGTCGTCATTCCAATTTCGAAAGCCCTCATGGAAGCGGAACGCTTGCTGATGGAGATCGTTGGTCATCGTTAATGCCAGCAAAACCAGCGTTACCGAAAGCACGCCGATCCACAGCTTAGAGATATAGGGCTCGCCCTTAGAAGAAATCAGCAAAGAGATATAAAACAGGCATAATGGCATGCCCAGTATCGGGACGTAATAGGCGTACCACGTATGGCGGGCTAAGACATCAATATTGGCGAAGGCGCTATATTTGACGCCGCGAAGAAGCAATAGCAATAACGCAAGCCAAGAGATCAGCTTAATCAAAAACGAGATCTTCCCTTTGTTGATGACACGGTGATGAAAATACATCACGAGACATACCGCAAGGCCAAGCAAAAATAGCGTCGGCACATTACGCGTGGGGAATTGGTGGCTGATGAAACCATGAGAAAGAATGCCGTTAATGATCAGCAGTAAGTAATAAAAGGCGATTTTCCCCAGTGTTTTCTTTAATTCGCGCATGTGATGGCTTCATTTTATGCCACGTACGGAATGCTCTAAAGGAAGAATCATTCGAGAACAAAGAAAAATGCATGTTCGATGTGAAATATGTGCATATATGTGAGTAGATGTGAAATATGTGACTCGATGTGATATAATGTGAAATATGTGGAGGATGTGAGCGATGAACACGAAAATGATCCCCTTAGGCGTCGAGAATTTCCAAGACGTCATCGAATCTTCTTACTACATCGACAAAACGCAACTTATCGCGTCTTTGTGCAACACCCCAATGGGCACCGCCTTTTTGTTCACGCGCCCGAGGCGTTTTGGCAAAAGTCTCGCCTTATCAACGATGGAGTACTTCTTCTCGGACGAATACTCGAGCAAAGCGCTCTTCAGCGATTTGAGCATTGCGAAGCTCCATAACGGTGAATACCTGGAGGAGATGAACCGCTACCCCGTGATCCACCTCAACTTCAAAGACATCCAAGCCCCCACTTTCGAACGCATGATCGAGTCCATGGCTTCGTTGATGTGCGATGCATTCGCGCACTTCCGTCTGGAAGAAGAGGACTCTTTCAGCGAAATAGAAAAGGGGTACATCGCTAAGGTTACGCAGAAGTCTTGCAGCGCAGAGGAGCTTTCTCTCTCGCTCAAAAAACTTTGTGATTTCCTAAACAAAAAGAAATCTCAACGCGTCATTTTACTCATCGACGAATATGATGCGCCTGTCTTATCTGCCTTGGAAAATGGCTACGAACCCGAAGCGACTTCTTTCGTTAAAGTTTTCCTCGGCTCCGCCCTAAAAGGGAACAACTCCTTGGCCAAGGCTGTTCTAAGCGGAGTACTCCAAATCGCCAAGGCATCGATTTTCTCGGGGCTCAATAACCTCATCGTTGATAACGGCTTCACCGAGCAAGAGGAATACTTCGCTTTCACGGAAGAAGAAACGAAACAACTGCTCGAGTACTATGGCTTCCACGGCGATATGGATGAAGTCCGTCGGCATTATGGCGGATATCAATTATCCGAGCAGGAATGCTATTGCCCCTGGTCCGTTTTGTCCTTTGTTCGCTCGGGCTTCCGTTATGGTCATTATTGGGGCGCGACGAGTGCAAACAGAGTCCTCCACTATGCGCAAAGCGACGCCGCGATCAACGCGGTATCCAAGTTGCTCTCCGGCGAATCGATGTACGTGAACATCGAAGACCCCGTCACGGTAAGAGGCCTAGATGAGCAGCCTTCCTTCTTGTCTCTCCTTCTCCATTCGGGCTACCTCCGTGGCGAATCCTCCCTCATTTCTGGGACGAGACGCCTATCCATTCCCAATGAGGACGTGCGTAGCGCCTTAAAGGAAGACGTGCTCCAAACCTATGGCCATAACCAGTTCGACTTACTCAATGCTTTGCGGTCGAGCTTCCTCGAGGGGAAATCGAAAGAACTCGAAAATTTACTCCACGAATATGTGCTCTCCGCATTATCCTATTTCGACTTTGGCCAAGAAAGGTCGTATCAAATCATGGTCATGACCTTGACCTCATTGCTTTTCGATGATGCGACCATCCGTACGGAGGAAAACGTCGGCGAAGGACGTTGTGACCTTTCGATCATTGGAGGAAAGCAAAGTGACTTTGCCATCATTATGGAGTTCAAGTACTGCGGATTGAAAACACGTAACGACAATCTCCGCGCCCTAGCAAAAGAAGCCCTTAAGCAAATCTATGATAAGGATTACCTGGAATCCGCCCGCAAAGCCGGCAAGTCGCAAATCATTTGTTTCGGGGCTGCATTTGCTGGAAAACGTGTCGCTTTAGAATCCAAAATCGAAGAACTAAATCCTTGCAAATAGGCTACAAATTCGGATATTAAAAACCGTAGAACTTCCATAAAAAGAACGGGGTTCTACGGTTATTTTTGATATTTTTTCTTAAATTATGCCCTGCTTCATCATCGCATCGGCGACTTTTTCAAAGCCATAGACGTTCGCGCCAAGGAGGATGTCATAGGGATCGCCATAGGAGGAGGCGGTCGCATAGCAATGGTCAAAGATGTTTTCCATCGTCTTCTTGAGCATCGCGTCCACTTCTTCAAAGGACCACGACACGCGCCCGGCGTTTTGCATCATCTCAAACCCTGATGTCGCGACGCCACCGGCGTTCGCGGCTTTCGCCGGCCCATAGATAATTTTGTTTTCCATGAAATAACGGGAAGCTTCGAGGAGGCAAGGCATATTCGCCCCTTCAAAGACGGCGATGACGCCATTCGCAACTAGAGTCTTCGCTTCTTCTAAGCCGATTTCGTTTTGGGTCGCGCAAGGTAAGGCGATATCGCAGGGAATCGACCAGATGCCACGGGAGCCTTCAACGTAAGTCGCGGAAGGATGGTCCGCGACATATTCTTTGATGCGGCCGCGGCGGACTTCCTTGATGTCACGGACGGCAGCAAGGTCGATGCCGTTCGGATCATGTATATAGCCATTGGAGTCCGACATCGCCACCACATTTGCCCCGAGCACCATCGCCTTTTGAGCGGCGTAGATCGCAACGTTGCCCGAACCCGAGATGACCACGGTCTTTCCCTTGAAGGAATCGTGTTTCATGGTTTCTAGAGCCCGCTCCCCAAAGTAGCAAAGGCCATATCCCGTCGCCTCGGTACGGACGAGGGAACCGCCATAAGTGAGGCCTTTGCCCGTGAGCACGCCATCGTTACGCTGCACGATGCGGCGATATTGGCCATAGAGGTAACCGATTTCACGTCCACCGACACCGATATCTCCGGCAGGGACGTCGGTGAATTCGCCAATATGGCGATAGAGTTCGGTCATGAAGGCTTGGCAGAAGGCCATGACCTCATGGTCACTTTTGCCTTTGGGATCAAAGTCGGAGCCGCCTTTGCCTCCGCCGATGGGAAGACCGGTCAGCGAGTTCTTGAGCACTTGTTCTAGGCCAAGGAACTTCAAAATGCTGAGGTTGACGCTTGGATGGAAACGGAGCCCGCCTTTATATGCGCCTAACGCAGAATTGAACTGCACGCGGTAGCCATGGTTGATTTGCACTTCTCCTTTATCGTCGACCCAGCTCACGCGGAAGCAGATGATACGTTCGGGTTCAACGAAGCGTTCGAATAGCTTCGCTTGGACGTATTCTGGGTGGGCATCGGCGACCGGCGAAAGAGTGGAAAGGATTTCCTTCGCGGCTTGTAGGTATTCTTTTTGAGTCGGATAGGACTTTTCGAGATTGACATAAATCTCTTCTAAGCGTGGATTCATGGGGATTTCCTCCAAATACGCGATTAAGTCTAATTACGCGCGTGAAGATTTCAAGGAGCGAATCAATGTTTTGCATTTGCTCTCCAAGTCAGTGCCCCTCGCGCGCGTACTTTTTATATCTTAATTTGGCCGTTATAATTTCCTCGCTACGCCAAAGAGGCAAATTGGGGGTTCTATATGGCGAATTGTCCGTCGTGTGGTTACGACTATATCGAAGAGGAGTATTTTTGCCCGCGCTGCGGGACTATTCTTTTTGCTGACGATTCTAATTTAGACCTCGAAAAACTCCGCAATTCCGCTCTCAATTTTGTTTCATCGCCCTCGACACGGCTTGAAGGAGCGGAATATGATGCGGCTAAGGCAGCCTATGATAAAGCAAAGGCAACCATCATCGCCGCCAAGAAACCCAAGACCGTCATTTCCGTCTATCGTTCCCTTATTCAGGAATGCCAAGACATCTTAGCTAACGCCAAAATCGGCCCAGAGGATCGTAGCCGCTATGACGAAGACGATGCATTAAAAATCGAAGCATTAGAGAAAGAATTCCGCGAGCATGTCGAGAAGATTCATACCTTTCGCGACATCTCTTCGGTCGCATTGCTGCTCCGCAACGCCCGCGATGAGATGTACTCCATCAAGACCACCAAGCAGAAAAAAGAAGAGCTCGACGACGACATCTCCGCCGTATATGAACGCGCAAGCAAGGGAAACCGCCACGCGATGTATGAGCTCGCTCTCATCTACCAACGCGGCGTCGGTGTGACCAAATCCCCCATCGACGCTTTCATCTGGTTTGAAAAGGCGGCGAAAAAAGGCCATCCCCAAGCCATGGAGGCATTGGGAGACTGCTACTTCCATGGGGAAGGCACGGCAGTAGACTTCGCGAAAGCCGAAAAATGGTATCTTAAAGCAGCCAAAGCCCAGGGGGTGAAGTGATCATGCCAAACGCAGCCGAAAAAGCGCGCCTCGCCCGCGAGGCCTTAGAGGCGCAGAAACGACAAGAAAAAGCGGAGAAACTCGCCGCGAAGGAAGCAAGGAGAAATATAAAAACGCGGTCGCAAAAAAGCCCTTCCGTAGCAGCGCCTCGCCGCACTAGAGCACGGACTCGCGCCAGTAGGGTTCGGGCACGACTCGATCAGCCCTATCTTTTAGCCTATAGCGTCCTCGCCACCATCTCCTTTTTCAGCGCGCTTCTACTCTGCATCGCCCTTGGGATCAAGAACGTCGCCTTCCTCCGCTTCACCAACGTCTTCTTCTGGATCTCTGTTTTCTTTACGGTGGGTAGTTTGCTTTTAATCCCCCTCGCCCGAAAAGCAGCGGAGAGAGAAGAAAGAACTCGCCTGAGTCTCACCGCACTTTGCATTGCCCTTGCCGTGATTAACGTCGCCGCCGTGACGTCCTATCACCTGACGGGCAAACGGTTCTATCGCGGCGAAACGGTTTCGCTTGGAGTCCGTTACTTACTGGAAGATAACAAAGCCCGCGTCATTGGATATGAAGGAACAGAAGAAAATGTTGTTCTTGCGGAAACCATTGAGGGAAAACCCGTCGATGAAATCTCCGAAGGCGCGTTTAAAGATAACGACGTAATCCATACCATCGTCATCAATTCCCATATGGACATCATGCGTGACGCTTTTGCCTCATGCCGAAACCTCACTTCCATCGAATTCGGCGATCATAACGTTACCGTCCATGACCATGCCTTCCTCGATGCTTTTTCGCTTTCTTATGTGCACCTTGGAAAAGGGAAACTCACCTATTCCTATGGAGCAGGGAAAGTCTATGACCGCCCCTTCCAAGGATGCGCGGCGGGGCTGACGCTCGATATCGATGGCGGGCGCGGAGAGTTCCCCGTGATGTATGACGGCTATCTTTTAAATGACTTCTCCACGATTAAACTCGGCGCTTCAAGCGTTCTCAACACCGTCGAACTATGCAACGCGAATAATCTCGTCTTGAAGGACTCCTTCCGCTTTGCCACTTCTTCCATCCGTTTAGAGACGGGTCTATTCATCAAACAAATCCGACCCATCGCCCCGAAGGTCTACATCCATAAGAGCATCGATTCCATTGGCCCAAATCTCTTTGGCGATGTCTCAAGCGACCGCTTCTCGACCATAACCTGCTATTATGAAGGCAGCCAAAGTGAATGGGAGGCGTTATCCATCTCGAACGAAGGCAATGGCCTTTACCGCGAGGGCAAAGTCGAGATGCACTTCTCTTCCTCATTCGTAGACTAGGAGAACGACGATGGAGAAAAGCCCAATAGCCTTAGGATGCTCATCGAGAGACTTTAAAGAAGGAAAGGACGTCACCGCGCTTCTAGATGCCTGCTTTGAATGCGGCGTCAATGTCTTTGATACCGCGCGAGGATATGGGAGAAGCGAAGAAGTTTTAGGCGAATATCTCCGCAAAAAGCCACGCAATTCTTATTATTTGATTTCCAAAGGTTGCCTTCCTTTGCCCTTTTCCCGGTTAAAGCCCCACTGCTTAAAAAGCGATTTAGCAACGAGTTTGAAGACTCTCGACGTCGGCTATATCGACCTCTATCTCCTTCACCGCGATGACCATAAGGCCAACCTCGAAGAGATCTTTTCCATCCTTGAAGAAGCAAGAAAGCAAGGCAAGATTCGCGCCTATGGCGTATCCAACTGGACGAGCAAGCGCGTTGCGGAAGCAAACGCCTTATGCAAAAAGAAAGGCTATGCCCCCATCACTGCGATCAGCAATAACTTCACCGTCTTGCCCTGGGTGCATGATCCTTGGGGTGGTGGCGATGGCTGCGTCTCCATTACGGGCAAAGAAGACGAACTGACTTATCTCCGTGAGAACAACATCGCCATCTATGCCTATTCCCCACTCGGACGCGGGTTTCTCACCGGACGCGTCAAAAGCACCGATCCCGAGTCGATTGCCTCCGCGGATAAAGCCTCAAGGCGCGCGTACTTAAGCGACGCAAATCTCGCGAGGCTCCGCCGCATCGAAGAAATCGCCACTTCCTTATCCATCAGCGTCCCCGACCTGGTCTTAAGTTATCTATGCCACCAAAAGGAAGAAGTTATCCCCGTCATTGGAACTTTATCGCCCAAGCGAATCAAAGATAATCTCATCGCGGCGCAGCGTTCCTTGCCTCAAGAAGTTTATGACGAACTTCGGCTGTTAGCCCGTTAACACAGCATTCATTGAAGCCAAGAGCCGCGCTGCACCAGGCTAACGCGGTTTTTTGTCGACGCTTTGCTACATTGCAGAAAAAGAAACGGCAACGCCATCTCCTTTTAGGGAGAAACGTTGCCGTTCCAATTACGTCTAAACCAGACTTTACGAAGGTCTTAGTCTTCTTTGGACTTCTTCGGGAAGATTCCGAAGATACCAAGAGCCGACATCACAATCGTCGCACCGAAGATGACGCCGAAGGTGATTTCCGCCGCGCGGATGGCGTTTTGCCTGGCGGGGATAACACGCTCATAGGTCGATCCAACGGCGATGCCGTTCATCGCGTTGGAATGGACGACGGTGAAGAGGATACGTTTGGCAGAGAGACGCATGTTTTGGGCGAGTTGG
>JAFVCC010000110.1 GCA_017479485.1 Bacilli bacterium | reverse complement strand
TGAGAAATTAAGCCTTTATCAGATTGATTTAGCAATCATTGAAGGAAAGATTACGAATAAAAAATTCTCCTCTATTTTGCTTGGCACCGATTCTTTGGTAGCGGTAGTTTCTTTAGATAATCCTCTTTCTAATAAAAAAGTCGTTACTATTAACGATCTAAAAAAAGAAAATCTTATTTTAAGAAATCTTGAAAGTGGTACCTCAACTCTTTTCGTTAATGAATTGGCGAAGATGGACGAAGATATTAACAATTTCCATTTATCTCTAGAAATGGATAATGTAGCTTCTATTAAAATGCTTGTGAGAAAAAATCTTGGAATTTCTATTTTGCCAAAGAGCGTTTGTTCCAGAGAAATAAAAGAAAACAAATTAGTAGGGCTCCCCATTGAAAACTTAGATTTGGCAAGAGAAACAAACCTCGTTTTTATAGAAAATAATATCGATAGAAATATTTTAGAAGACATAGTCTCTATCTATAGAGAATCAATATAATTCGCATAAACTATATTTATTGTAAATATAGCTGAAGGCTTTGCCGGTCTAGTAATTGTATTGATAGCATTGTTAAAAAGCGTATTTGATGTACCTAACGACTTTCCATCCAAAGCGATCCAACCAAAGAAAGACCTACTTAGATGGAAGAGTCCCCCTTGGTCTCCTTCGGCTGCAAGGCAAAAGGATTCGCGATTGCGATGTTTGATTGGATTAAAAAATACGCCCGGGGCTCGATTCCCTGGGCGATTTTCACAAGGAAAAGGACTGCGACGTCCCCTCACATAATGCGAGGTTTGTTACAGCCCCTTTCATTATTGCTCAGGCAAGGGATAACTTATGCTGAATGGATGGTGGCGCCTTCCCGATCCAAGTAGTCGTAGAAGCCTTCTTTGGTCAGCGGTTTAGAGAAGTAGAAGCCCTGGATATAATCCGCGCCGCAAGACTCCACCAAGTCATATTGCTGCTTGGTTTCCACGCCTTCTTGGACGATGCGCGATCCCTGTAGTTTGATGAAGGAGGCGAGACTTTGAAGGGTCTGCTTGCCGCCTTTTTCTTCGCCAAGGTCCCAAAGGATGGACTTATCGATTTTGATGTTCTCGAATTGGCAACGCACCATGCGGACGAAGTTGGAATAACCGGTGCCGAAGTCGTCGAGGGAGAGGGTATAGCCAATCTCGATAAAGCGCTTGAGGGTGGCTAAGACTTCATTCTTATCTAATGCGCCGCCGGTCTCCGTGATCTCCAAATTAATGGCCCCAGCGTCGATGCCATAACGGCGACGGATCTTCTCAAAGTCGTCAACGAGGCGTGGCTCAAGGAATTGATACACCGAGAGGTTCAGCTCGACGTAGCGGATCGGCGTGGCTTTGGTGCGTTCGGCGGCAAGGAACTTGCACACTTCCTCGAAGACGAATAAGCCGATGTCATAGATGAGCCCCGTGCGCTCAGCGATGGGGATATATAGCTCGGGCGAGACTTCGGTGAAGGGATGGACGTTGATGCGAAGCAACGCTTCCGCGGAGACGGTGCGGTGCTCATTTAAGGAATAAATGGGCTGGAAGTAGACTTCGAGCTGCTTCTTTTTCACGACCTTCTGAAGCTCGTCCTCATAGGCGCGAGATTGAATCATCGTCTTCACGTCTTTATCGGGAACGAGGTAAGATCCTTCCTGGTTTTTGCGGTATCCGGCGAAGGAGGCGAGGAAGTCCTCAAGCTCATCGTAATCGCGGATATCTTCGGGCGAATGCACCAGCGCCGCCATCACGCTCATCGAGACATCGACCCGGCCAATGCGCCAGGGCGAATCGAAGCGAGAAATGACCTTCGAAGCGAAATCGGTGGGGGATTTGCCGTCGTTTTTAAACAAAACAAGGAATTCGCCACGGCGGTAGGAATAGGCCGTCCCTTCCCCGCTATTGAGGGAGAGATAGGTGGCAAATTGCAATAAGAACTGATCGGCGGAGCGCTCATTGAAACGCTTGATGAGGCTCGAGATTCCAAGGGCTTGAATGGCGACGATGGTGAAGGGGGATTTGCTCGCGAGCATACGTCGGACGTTCTCGGAGAAGGCGAAGCGGTTGAGTAGCCCCGTCATCTGGTCGACGTGGCCGGCTTTCTCTTCTAACACCATCATGATGACGAGGCAAGCGAGGGCTTCGGCGAAAAGCTCGACGAGGATGTCCGAACGCACGGCCTGCACGATGATGCCAATGGTTGCGATGATGATGAAGACGCCGACGGCGATGCTATCGTCACGGGTGATGGCTTTCATGTTACGGATGAAGAAGATGAAACCCATCACGATATAGAAGGCCGCTAGGCCATAAAGCAGCGGCATCAAAACCCCACGATGATAGATGGAGTTCTCATCCATAAAGAAGCACCAGTTCGTCCATTGGTTGGTCAAGATCAGCGCTTCGGCGATGGTATAGGGGAGGAAGAACAGGAGATAGAGGATTTTGTTCTTTTTGATGTCGGTTCCCGTGACCGAGACGATGTATAAGCCAAATGCCAAGGAAAGAGTGGTGTGGAAGATGAAATAGAGGGCGTGGAAGAAATACTTCCAGAAGGTGAGGACCGCGTCCCCAGTTAATGTCGTTAAGAAGACGCCCGTGACCGAGACGATCGAGGAGACCGCGATCGAAAGCAGCATCATCAAAAACTGGAAGTGCTGGTCGTTGACGCGGTTGGAGACGCCTTTGGGCGGTATATACTGCTTCCTCTTCGCGATCAAGCAATACAAAAAGCAGAACAGGGACAGAAGGAAGGCGGCAATTTCGAAGCTTATCGCGTACATGTAGGTGTGTTCCCGCAATAGATTACCATTAATGTCGAATCTTGACATTCCCGAACTGCGCTTTTGCGTGAGTTTGCCAAATATCGTCATGAAATGAATGGATCACTGAGTTATTTAGGCCTTTATCCTTCGTTGCTTTCCTTCATGGTGCTCGGCTCGATTTCTTTTGCCTCTACTATCGATGCAGTGTAAACTGCAAAGGAACGAAAGACGCCGATAAATCGAGGTGCAACCCATGAGAAGTCTAGCTTTAATCAGCCGCGAGAACGATTGCCGTTCCTGCTATAAGTGCATTCGCGCTTGCCCCACCAAATCCATCTCCTTCCAGGATGGCCAAGCCTCGATCATCCCCAACGAATGCGTCTATTGCGGCAGCTGCTACCTTTGCTGCCCCCAATCCTGCAAGCAGATCCGCGACGACCGCGAAGAGGCCAAAGCCCTCATTGCGAAGGGGAATTGCTACGCCTCCCTCGCCCCGAGTTTCCTCGCGTCTTATCCGGGCACTTCCTTCGATACGATGCGCGAGGCTTTGTTGAAACTCGGCTTTGCCGATGCGGAAGAGACCGCCATCGGGGCGACCATCGTCAAGAAGGAATATGACCGCCTCGTCAATTCCGCTACCCAAGACGTCATCCTTTCCACCTGTTGCCACTCGGTGAACCTCCTCGTGGAGAAGCATTACCCCAAGGCCGAACCTTTTTTGGCCCATGTCCTTTCGCCCATGCAAGCCCACGCCCAAGACCTCAAGAAGCGCCACCCGGGTTGCTCCGTTATCTTCCTGGGTCCCTGCATCTCCAAGAAGAACGAGATCGACCGTTACGAAGAATATGACGACTGCGTCTTAACTTACTTAGAACTCGACCAACTGCTCGAAGAAAAAGGCATCGAGGTCGCCAAAGAATCTAACCCCAAGAAAATGGAGGAAAGCCTCGCGCGACTTTTCCCCACCGAAGGCGGCATCCTCGCGACCATGGTGAAGGATAACCCCGACTACGAATACATCGCGGTTTCGGGCATGGAAAATTGCATTACGACCCTCAAAGACGTCATCGAAGGCAAGGTCCACCATGCCTTCATCGAGATGTCCGCCTGCGCCGGCAGCTGCATCAATGGCCCCGCCATCCGCCCCGAGGCGCGTAGTTTCGCCTCCGCCGTCATCGATGTCCGCCGCTCCGCCGGCAAGAAAGACTTTAGGGTGGAGGATTATCGCGAAGCCTCCCTCGCCAAGGAATTCCATACCCAGCTCTTCGCCCAAAAAGAGCCCGCGGAGGAAGAAATCCTAAAAGTCCTTCGCAAAATCGGCAAAACCAGCCCCAAAGACGAGCTCAATTGCTCTTCTTGCGGCTATTCCACCTGCCGCGATAAGGCCAAGGCCGTATTGCAGGGCAAGGCGAGCCTAGAGATGTGCCTTCCCTATTTAATGGAGAAGGAGCGCAGCTTCGCCAGCAACGTCGTCGAGGGAAGCAAAAACGGATTCGCCGTCATTAATGACATGTTCCAGCTGACCCTCGTTAACCCCGCCTTATCCAAGATGCTTGGCAAGAACCAAAGCGAGTTGCTATCTTCCGCTATCTTCGAATATTTCGACATCGGCCCCTTCGCCGATGCCTTCGATGGATTACCCGTTCCACCGACCACCCACCTCGCCTTAAACGGCAGCGACAAAATCTTCGACGTCGCCATTGTATACCAAGCCCGTTACCACATCCTCATCGCCAATTTCCGC
>JAFVCC010000109.1 GCA_017479485.1 Bacilli bacterium | reverse complement strand
GACAATGACCTAAAGCCCGAAGAAATCGGATCCCTCTGCGACGCCTTCTACGTCGGCGGAGGCAAAAACGGCTTAGGCATCGGCGAAGCATTGCTTATCGTGAATCCCGAACTTAAACCTTACCTCCGTTACCACATCAAAAACCGTGGGGCGATGTTAGCTAAAGGCTATGTCCTAGGCATCGAATTCGAGGAAGGATTCCGCGATGGCCTCTATTTCGATTTGGCCCGCAAAGCGAACGCTTTCGCGAAAAAGGTGGGGGACATATTGCAGAAATCGGGATATGCTCCCGCTCCTTTTTCCACCAACCAGGTCTTCGCTACCTTCCCTGTTGCCTTGGCCGAACGCCTCATTTCGCGCTTTGGCTGCGAGAAGTGGGCGGTGGAAGGCGACCAAGTCACCATCCGCTTCGTCACGAGCTATGCGACCGAAGAAGAGGACCTTCTTTTCCTCGAGAAGGAGCTTTCCCTCCAGTAGAATATCCTTATGGTCGACATCAGCATCATCGTCCCCGCCTATAACGTCGGTAGCCGCATCAAAGCCACCCTCGAGAGCCTTTTCGCCCAAAAGACGAAATACACCTACGAGATTCTTTGCATCGACGGCCCTTCCACCGACGATACCCGCGCCATAGTGGAATCCCTTGCCAAGGACCACCCGAGCCTCATTCCCATCAATTACGAAGAGAAAAACCTTTTGGGCGCGCGTCGCCTTGGCCTATCGAAGGCAAGCGGCAGATACATCACCTTCTGCGATGGTGATGACGTCGAGGCGGATAATGCCATCGAGACCCTCGTTTCAAGCTTAGAAAAAAGCGGGGCGGACATGGTGAGTGCGGGCTTTTATTACCGCAAACGCCATAGCTGCCGCGCCACGTTTTTCCGCCGCGACAAAGAATACGACCAAGTTGGCATCTACAAAGCCCTCCTAAAAGACACCTATGTCCGCGCTTATTTGTGGTGCAAGGCGTTCCGAAGGGAGGTCTTCGATGGGACGAAGATACCCGTTATCGACCATAATGTTTACCGCGAGGACGCCATCTTCAATTTCGCGGCTTGCCGCAAGGTGAAGAAGGCCATAACGGTTAAGACGCCCATCTATTACTACGATAAAACCGGTGATTCCGGTTTCTCTGGAGCATCGAAGCTACGCATCATGGACTTTGTCCGCGTCTTAGCCTACGAACGATATACGATCGAGAAACTAAATAACCGCGAATTACTGGATTTCTTCCGCAAGATGAAGATTCGGCGCTTCTTCCAGGTTCGCTTCGATTTGTTCTTAAACAAGAAAGCGTTCACCAAAGAGGAATACCGCAAGGCAAAGCGCTATATCCGCGATTGCCTGAAACTCTTATCCGATGCAAAGCCTCTCCCCATCGTCGACGAGCCATGGGAAGACTTCATCGCAGCAGGAGAAGGCGAATAAACGAGAATGGAACCCTTAGGCGTGAGCGTTGATATCGCTTCGCGCGAAGCGGATAATGGGCGAGTATGAACGGCGGATTGTTATTGATTGATAAACCTAGCGGCGTCACTTCGCGTTACGTCGATAATTTTTTCCAGCGCCGCTTTCATAACCGCAAAGTCGGCCACCTCGGCACGCTTGATCCCTTCGCGACGGGGTTACTGATCGTCGCGGTAGGGGAGGCGACCAAATATTTGCCTTACTTGCCTGATGAAGAAAAGACCTACCAAGCCACGCTACGCCTTGGCGTCCATACGAGCACGGGCGACCTCACGGGCGAAGTCGATGGGACTCAGGATGTACCCGAACTCACCAAAGAAAAAGTGGTGGATGCCCTCAATCATTTTCTTGGCGCCTCCAAGCAATTGCCCCCGATGACCTCGGCGATCAAAAAAGATGGGGTACCCCTATATAAAATCTCCCGCAAAGGAGAGGAAGTGGAACGCGAAAGCCGCGATATCTACGTCCACGCCATCTCCCTCGACGAATTTAATGGCAGTGAAATCGTCTTTACCTGCACTGTCAGCAAGGGCACTTACGTCCGCGTTTTGGGCGAAGACATCGCCAAAGCACTAGGCACCGTTGGACATTTGACTGCGCTGCGACGTCTGAAGGTTGGGGAAACGGACGTTACAAGTGCAATATCCATTGATAATGCCGATAGTAAGGACCTTTTGCACCCTGCTCGCTTCATCGCCTATCCGCGCTTAGAAGTGACGGGAATTATGGAAAAACAGGTTCGAAACGGGGTAAAGCTCCACCTTGAAAGCGAGGCGGAGCGCATCTTGATGTGCCATGAAGGCGAGGCGCTTGCGATCTATGAGAAAGAAGGCGACATCTACCGTTGCCTTAGAGGCCTATAAGATGGACGTCGTCGAATTCGATTTATCGCATTTGCCCGAAAGGGAAGAGAAACTCTCTCTTGCCTTAGGCAATTTCGATGGCTGCCATAAGGGCCATCAGAAACTTTTCATCGAAACCGCTCTTGGCTCGAGTGGCACCTCCGCAGCCTTGCTTTTCGACGAGCCTTTTGGTCGCGGTCCCTTCCTTTCGAGCATCGAGGATAAGAAACGTTATTGCCTCTCTTCGCGGCTTGAACGCCTCTATATTTTGAAAAACGCGAGGGACGTGTACTCCTTTTCTCCGGAAGAATTCATTGAAAAGGTGCTTTTGCCCCTTGGAACAAGCCGCGTCGTCATCGGCAGCGATTTCCGTTTTGGAAGTGGCGCAAGCGGGGGCGTGGAGGAATTGAAACGTCATTTTGACGTCGACGTCGTCCCGCTTCTATGTGAAGGCGAGAATAAAGTCGCAAGCACCGCCATTCGTTCCTACCTTAGCGAAGGTGACCTTCAAAAAGCCAACGCCATGCTTGGCCGCCCCTACGAAGTTATGGGGATCGTTGCCGAAGGGCTGCATAATGGAGGAAAGATTGGCTATAAGACATGCAATATCCACTTGGACTTCCCTTATGTCTTGCCTCTTAGCGGTGTTTACGCTGGCATGATTTACCTCTATGGCAAAGCCTACCGCGCGATGATCAACGTCGGCACCAATCCCACTGTCGGTGTTTTAAGCCATCCCCTCATCGAGGTGCATGTCCTCGATTTCGACGAAGATTGCTATGGCGCGCGGGCATATGTGCGCTTTCTTTCCTTTGTCCGTAAGGAAATCCGCTTCGAAAGTTTGGATGCGTTGCGGCAACAATTAAAAAAGGACGAACGCGAAATCCGCGACATCCTCGCCTAAATTGACTCTTAATCCGCTGATTCCGGCGGGATTTTAATATCCGAATAACGACTTCGCGGAAGCCTTCCAAAACGTTCCGAGCGTCTTGCGGAAGAAGGCGCGGTCTTCCTTGCTTAGGCCAAAGTAGGTCTTAGATAAGTCGGGGAAGGCGGTAAAAAGGTGAGAGAAGAAGTCATTGAAGTCCTTCACTCCCGCCTTCTCAAACGTTTCAAAGAAGATGGCGGTGAAGCGTTCCTTCTCTTCGTTGCTTAAACTCGAGATCCAGGCATTCATCGACCGCTCAAAGCCTTTGGAGAAGAGGGTGCGCGATTTGGTCTCAACGAAGGAATCGCCCTTGATGACCCATTCGATCGCGTTATGCTGGAAGACGAATAAGTCGCGGCTTCGGACGATGTGCGGTACGGCAAAAGGCGACAAAACCACCCCAACCATCGCGGTTTGAGGGACGTATTTCTCCACTTTGGAAAGACGTTCCGCCTTGCCGTCAAATAAATCTTTCCGGTAAAACCCCGGCCCTTCGAAGGAATAGACCTTCGAGATGCGGGAATCGTCTTGTAGCTGCGAGAGGACGTAGGAGGCGACGTTGCCGCCTTTGGAATGGCCGGCCAAGATGAATTCCCCTTCGTAACGGCTCATTACGTCCTTCACGTAGGCGAGGGCGTGGGGATAGCTGGGGATGCCTTCGCAATAGGTGAGCATGAAGTCTTCTTTCCAACCTAACGAAGAAGTGTCGGTCCCTTCGAAGGCGATCACGAAGCGCTCCCCGATATGGAACAAAAAGGCAAAGAACTGCGCCCCACCTTCCCCGCGCACCTCCTTCTCCTCAAGAAAGACCACGTTTTGGTAACGGGGGCTATGTAGGAAGGCGTCCATGAAGTCGCACGTCTTCTGCGGAACGAAGGTTTGGTTCCGCTTGGTGAGTTCGTGTGCGAAGCGGCGAAGGGCGAGCGCCTTGGTCGAAATGGGAAAAGTGACGCCGCTATAGTCAAAGTAGGTGGTCCAAGCCAATGAAAGGGCGTCGAGCGCTAAAAAATCGCTTTCTTCCAGTAAGGCGTCTTTGCTTCTTATCCAGGCGGCGAGATTCATGCGTCCATTTTAACAAACCCGCGCTAAAGGGGCAGGGGAAAGAAACTCCGCCTTTGCAAAACATGAAAAATTCCCAACCTTGCAGTAAGGACATCGTTTTGGGTCTCATTTTTAGTCGAGAAACGCAAAAGGAAGTCATTTGCCAATTAGATGGTGCATGTTTCGTCTCTATTTACCAACCACGCGATAAAATAGCACGGCCACGCAAGGAAGGGTTACGATGCGGAAGAAGAAACAACAAAATACGCGCATGCTTATACGTGTTGCCATCGTCGAAGACGTCCTCGACGAAGCATCGGTGCTTCGCAACTACGTGGAACGTTACTGCTCTTCCATCGGAGTGGACGTTTCCGTCGACGTCTATTCTTCTTCTGCCGATTTTATTGAGAACTTCCGCAAGCAGTACCAGATTCTCTTTCTCGACATCGAGCTATTGCCCCATGAGGACAATGGCATGGACCTCGCCCACGAGATCCGCGAGAAGGATGATGACTGCGCCATCGTCTTTGTGACCAACTTGAGCCGTTACGCTATCGAAGGCTACCAAGTCAAGGCGATCGACTACATCCTCAAGCCCATCAACTACGACACCTTTTCCTTCCGGTTTGAAGCAATCATCAAGCCTTTCCTGACCAAAGATACGCGTTCGATTGTCATTAAATCGCACGGGGCGTACCATAAACTGCGTGTCGAAGATATTTATTATCTTTGCGTCATCAACCATATCTGCTATTTCTATGGCACCTTCTCTAGTGGCGATGACGACAATCACCTT